>CAYXMC010000217.1:0-3533 GCA_964466095.1 uncultured Methylophilaceae bacterium
AGGGAAATTATCACCCCGATAAACTCACAGCTCCCGTGCATCAACGTACTTAATTTTTGGGGCCTGTACGTTTATAAATTTTGGTTTTTGTGTGGTTTTATTCTCAGCAGTTTTCTTTCTTTTTTCGGCAGGTCTTCTACGCCACCGAAGATAGGCTGGCCTTGTTGCAGTATGCCTATCCAGCGGCTGCAGCCTTCCAGTTCGAAATGAATGGTTTCGTATTCGCCACCCAGCTGGGTCAACCCAGGGGAAGACCAGCTGAACATGCGCTTGGCGCGTATGGATTCTTCCGGATTGTCGCTGTTTTTGAGCAGAGTGGCGCGGTTAAAGCGGCATGACATGCTCAACTGTTCCAATACCTTGGTGGCCACCGATTGCCAGGAGGCCGAGGAGTGCAGCATCCAGTCGCATGAGATCAGTGCGTCCAGCACAGCGCTGCGGTCACGCAGGTTGCGTTCTGCCATTTTTCGTTCGGTAATGTCGCGGCCCAGAGTTACCAAGCCCTGACGGCTGCCATCATCGTGAAATAGCGGTACCTTGATGAGGTCAAAAACCTTTTCGCCGCCATGTGGCATGCGCACGGTTTCCTCTTCTCGCAGCATGCGACGGGAATTCCAGACATGGCTGTCAGAGGCATGAGAGTAATTGAAAAAATCCTGATAGTTGCTGTGGGTATGTTCGGCAAGTTCGATATCCGTCTTGCCTTGATAATGATGGTTGTCGAGTTGGAACAGCTCAAGCCCATTGCTGTTGGCTTCCTGCCAGCGGCCTTGACCATCTTTGAAACAAATGAAATCGGGGCTGGCATTGATCAGGCTACGCAGCAGTTTTTCTGTATGGCGCAGTTGCAGCTCGGTGCTTACACGGTCGGTGATGTCCAGCATGTGCAGCACATGCAAGGGCTTGCCAGAGTCGCCATTGAGGCCCGAGGCGACTACTTTAAAAGTGCGTAGCTGCGCACCTGCTGCGTATTGCAGTACGAATTGTGGGCTGGATTTTTTTTAACTCGGCAACGATATGTTTCTGGATGACATCAGGCAGCTTTTGCTGGCCAGAAGCCAGCTTTTCGCTATCCAGACTGAATATCTCGCAAGCGTAGGGATTGGCGAAGGTGAGCTTGTAGTCAGCGTCAATGGCGATCACGACAACACCATCAGAGGCATTGATCATGCGCTCAAGCATGCTACTGCCTGACTTTTCTTCACGCTTTTGATGCATTACTTCGTCACGCGAGCCCGGCGCGCGCGCGAGAAATAAATTCTTGATTTTCTTTACCTGCATCGGTTGTCTCTTGTGGTTTAAGGTGCTCGTTAATCCTGTTGCAGTCTGCTCCAGAGAAACGAGCTGGACCGCCCTTTAAAAAAAGATGTCGCACATTCATCTCTTCTATCGGCGGTATAAATCAAAACTTGAAAAATTTATAACCACACCCCATGTAGGCCTTATTCAGGGAGTGTTGCTAAACGCTAAATGCTAAAAACTCCCATAACTTATTGAAATTGGAGGAATGAATGCGTTTCGACAAAATGACAACCAAATTCCAGCAGGCCCTCTCAGATGCACAAAGTATGGCGCTGGGTAACGATAATCCGAGCATAGAGCCACAGCATCTGTTAGCTGCTTTGCTTAACCAGCAGGATGGCGGTACGGCATCGCTATTGGCACGTGCAGGCGTCAATCTGGAGCCGCTGAAAAACAGCCTGCAAAAATCGATTGCCAACCTTCCCAAGATGGAAGGTGGTGATGGTGAAGTGGCAATCTCACGTGATCTCAACAATCTGCTCAATATCACGGACAAGAATGCACAAAAGTCTGGTGATAGCTATATTGCCAGCGAGATGTTCCTGCTGGCTCTGGCGGACGACAAAGGCGAGACTGGCCGCTTGCTGAAACAGGCTGGACTGGGGAAATCTGCTCTGGAGGCTGCTGTGAAGGAAGTGCGTGGCGGTGATAGCGTCAACAGCCAAGAGGCAGAGGGCAACCGTGAGGCATTAAAGAAATACACATTAGACCTCACCGAGCGTGCTCGCATGGGCAAGCTGGATCCGGTGATCGGTCGCGACGACGAGATTCGCCGTGCCATTCAAGTATTGCAACGCCGTACCAAAAACAACCCGGTGCTGATTGGTGAGCCCGGCGTTGGCAAAACTGCAATCGTTGAAGGCTTGGCGCAGCGTATCGTCAATGGCGAAGTGCCGGAATCGCTGAAGAACAAAAAGGTGCTGTCGCTTGATATGGCGGGCTTGCTGGCAGGTGCCAAGTATCGTGGTGAGTTTGAAGAACGCCTGAAGTCGGTACTCAAGGAGCTGGCTCAGGACGAAGGTCAGACCATCGTATTTATTGATGAGATCCATACCATGGTCGGTGCTGGTAAGACCGAAGGCGCCATGGATGCCGGCAATATGCTGAAGCCTGCTCTGGCGCGTGGTGAGTTGCACTGTGTAGGGGCCACCACACTGGATGAATACCGCAAATACATTGAAAAAGATGCAGCGCTGGAGCGTCGCTTCCAAAAGGTGCTGGTGGATGAGCCCAGTGTTGAGGCCACCATTGCCATACTGCGAGGCTTGCAGGAAAAGTACGAGCTGCACCATGGTGTGGAAATCACTGACCCTGCGATTGTGGCTGCGGCCGAGTTGTCCCACCGCTATATCACTGACCGATTCTTGCCAGACAAGGCGATCGACCTGATAGATGAAGCTGCTTCACGCATCAAGATGGAGATCGACTCCAAGCCGGAATCCATGGATAAGCTCGATCGTCGCCTGATTCAGCTGAAGATTGAGCGCGAAGCAGTGAAGAAGGAAAAGGATGACGCCAGCAAGAAGCGTCTTGAACTGATTGAGCAGGAGATCGAGGACTTATCCCGTGAATATGCTGATCTTGAGGAGATATGGAAAGCCGAAAAAGCTCAGGTACAGGGCTCCACCCATATCAAGGAAGAGATTGAGCGGCTGAAGGCGCAGATGGCCGAACTGCAGCGTAAGGGTCAATACGACAAGATGGCTGAGATCCAGTATGGCAAGCTGCCACAACTGGAAGCACAGCTGAAGCAGGCTGAGGCGGGAGAAACTGCACCTGCCAAGACCAAGCTCCTGCGAACTCAGGTAGGTGCGGAAGAGATTGCCGAAGTAGTGAGCCGTGCGACCGGTATCCCGGTCAGCAAGATGATGCAGGGTGAACGTGACAAGCTGCTGACGATGGAAAGCAAGCTGCATGAGCGTGTGGTCGGACAGGATGAAGCGGTACGATTGGTGTCGGATGCGATTCGTCGTTCACGTTCCGGCCTTAGCGACCCCAACCGTCCGTATGGTTCTTTCCTATTCCTTGGCCCTACCGGGGTGGGCAAGACCGAGCTTTGCAAGGCACTGGCAGGCTTTTTGTTCGACTCGGAAGATCACCTGATTCGTATCGACATGAGTGAGTTCATGGAGAAGCATTCTGTATCACGCATGATAGGTGCGCCTCCTGGTTATGTCGGTTATGAAGAAGGCGGCACCTTGACTGAGGCTGTGCGCCGTAAGCCTTACAGC
>CAYXMC010000218.1:0-3528 GCA_964466095.1 uncultured Methylophilaceae bacterium
AACGCTACTCCCTTTTTAAAAACCCGACTGTGAGTCGGGGGGGAAACCTTGAACCTGACAAACCCTGCCTGTGAGTGAGACAGGCAGGGCTTTCCTTACATCATCAATACTTGGTAACTCCTGGAATCCAGCTGGTGCCAGCCAATGGCACCTTAGCCATGGCAGATGCCTCAACAGTCAGTGCCACCAAATCTTCTGGCTCCAGATTGTGCAAGTGCGATTTACCGCAAGCACGTGCAATCACCTGAGCTTCCATGGTCATTACGGACAAGTAGTTAGCCAGACGACGGCCAGCCTTCACTGGGTCCAGACGTGCCATCAGCTCAGGGGTCTGGGTGGTGATACCAGCTGGGTCCTTGCCTTCGTGCCAGTCATCATAAGCACCGGCAGTGGTGCCCAGCTTTTGGTATTCCTCTTCCAGATGCGGGTCGTTATCACCGAGGGCGATCAACGCAGCAGTACCAATCGCTACAGCGTCAGCACCCAGCGCCAGCGCCTTGGCAACATCAGCACCGTTGCGGATACCACCGGAAACAATGAGCTGTACCTTGCGGTGCATGCCCAAGTCTTGCAGCGCCTGCACAGCTGGACGAATCGCAGCCAGGATAGGGATACCCACGTGTTCAATGAACACTTCCTGAGTAGCTGCAGTACCACCTTGCATACCATCCAGTACCACGACATCGGCACCAGCCTTCACTGCCAGCGCTACGTCGAAGTAAGGACGGGTTGCGCCAACCTTCACGTAGATTGGCTTTTCCCAATCAGTGATTTCGCGGATTTCAGCGATCTTGATCTCGAGGTCATCAGGGCCTGTCCAGTCAGGGTGACGGCAAGCTGAACGCTGGTCTACACCTTGAGGCAGGCAGCGCATCTTGGCAACACGCGGGCTGATCTTCTGGCCCAGCAACATACCGCCACCGCCCGGCTTGGCGCCCTGCCCGACCACGACTTCAATCGCGTCTGCCTTGCGCAAGTCATCCGGATTCATGCCGTAACGTGATGGCAGGTATTGATATACCAGAATCTTGGATTGGCCACGTTCTTCCGGAGTCATACCACCGTCACCAGTGGTAGTACTGGTGCCTACTGCACCCGCACCGCGACCAAGGGCTTCCTTGGCTGGGCCGGACAGCGCGCCAAAGCTCATACCAGCGATTGTCACTGGGGTTTTCAGGTGGATAGGCTTTTTGGCAAAACGTGTACCCAGAACTACATCGGTACCGCATTTTTCACGATAACCTTCCAGCGGATAACGGCTCACAGATGCACCGAGGAACAGCAGGTCATCAAAATGTGGCAGCTTGCGCTTGGCACCGCCACCGCGGATGTCATAGATACCTGTGGCTGCAGCACGTCTGATTTCAGACATGGTGTGCGGATCAAACGTCGCCGAGAAACGTGGCAGGGTTTGTGGGATTTTAGGAGTGTCGCTCATCTTAGTATGCTCCTGCGTTATCTACTTTGAAGTTATAAAGGGTGCGTGCAGAACCGAAACGCTTGAAGCTGTCGACTGACACATCGCTATGGCCGGACTTGGCAAGCAGATCAGCCAGAATCTGGCGGTCTTCGTCTTCCATCGGCTTTTCTTCGCAATCGGCACCCAGACTCTTGACCTTGCCACGCACGAAGATACGGGCTTCGTACAGCGAGTCACCAAGCGCTTCACCAGCATCGCCCAGAATCACCAGGTTACCGGCTTGCGCCATAAAGGCGGAGAAGCTACCTACAGAACCACCAACAACAATGTCCACACCCTTCATGGAGATGCCGCAACGCAAACCTGCATCACCGTCGATGATCAAGAGACCACCTTGTGCAGTTGCACCGGCAGCATTCGAGGCAAAGCCCTTGACGTGTACGCGGCCAGACATCATGTTTTCAGCAACACCAGTACCAGCACTGCCTTCCACTGTCACATTCGCCAGCTGGTTCATACCTGCGGCATAGTAGCCAGCATGGCCCTTGATAGTGACATTCACATCTGCCTTCAGGCCTACTGCAATGTTGTGGGCACCATTAGGGTTGCTGATTTCAACAGACTTGCCATTGAGGTTGGCAGGGCTGCTATGGAGGAATTGATTGACCTCACGCAATGGCGTGACATCCAGGTCATATTTTAGACTTTCCATACGTACATCTCCTTGGGGGAAGGTTCGAACACTTTTGCATTCTTCACGTCTGGCAGGTGTGCCAATGAACGGAATTCGGATGCAATCGCTACATAATCATCATGCTCTGCTACCACTGCTGGCTTGCAGGCAAACGGGTCACGTACCAGCGCCAGTTGGTCCTTGGTACCCATCAACAGGGTGTAGAAACCATCCAGCTCTTCAAAGCCGTGCTCAAGCGCAGTCTTCAGGTCATCACCTTCGCGCATGCGCCATTCCAGAAAGCGGCAAGCGGCTTCGGTATCGTTATCAGTCTCAAAGCTGATGCCTTCGTATTGCAGTTTGCGACGCAGGCTATTTGGGTTGGATAAAGAACCGTTGTGTACCAAGCACCAATCCTGACCGGCAGTGAACGGGTGAGCATGTGCTGGCGTAATGGCGGATTCAGTTGCCATGCGGGTATGGCCAACCAGATGGCTACCACTCATTTGCTGGAAGCCATAACGCTCAGCCACTTGAGCTGGTGTGCCTACATCCTTGTAAATGTCCATCAGCTGACCTACGGACAGCAGATGGATTTGTGGGTAGTGCTCATGCAACCACACCTTGACTGTATCCACTTCAAGATGAGTGGTCAGTACTGCATGGTTAGCTTTCTGGTTGAAGTTCACAACCTTGCTGCCCAAGTGGGTCAGAAAGTCATGAGCAAGCTTCTGCCAGTTGAAATCAACTTCACTGGTGTACAAACTGAACTTACGCTCATCTGCACCTACTGCTTGACCAAAAATCGCCAAGCCAGCAGAGTCAGGGCCGCGCTCTGTCATGCCAATCAGCATGGGGAGCATGAGTTCGCCGATATTGGCGCGCATTTTCTGGTTCTTCACCAGCAATCCAACAATTCCACACATAATTTGTCTCCTGATAAATTCTGTTAGGTTTTAGAAAAATTCCACGTAGCGCTTGATTTCCCAATCAGATACGTGGCGCATGTATTCCACCCATTCCATGTCTTTCAGGTTAATGAACTCTTCAGAGAGTGCATTACCAAGGGCATCGCGAATGACTGTGTCTTCTTCAAAAGCACGGATGGCTTCGTTCAGGTTCTGTGGCAGGATGCCAATACCCTTCTCCTTCAACTGGGCGTGGCTGTAGTCGTACAGATTGTCTGCTGTGCCAGCACCTGGGTGCAGTTCGCGCTTGACACCATCTAGACCAGCAGCGATTACTGCGGCTGTGGTCAGGTATGGGTTGGAGGCGCCATCTGGCAGACGCAGCTCAAGGCGGCCGTAAGGGATACGCACCATGGTTGAGCGGTTGTTATTGCCGTATGAGATATAAGCCGGAGCCCAGGTAGCACCAGTCAATGAGCGGCCAACTACCAGACGTTTGTATGAGTTAACAGTTGGTGCGGCCAGTG
>CAYXMC010000219.1:0-3526 GCA_964466095.1 uncultured Methylophilaceae bacterium
AGAGACTGGATAAGCAAGCAAGGCGGTTTTGACAAGAAAAAGGTGGAAGATACATTCAACTCTTTCTCTACTAACACCAAGGTTATGCATGCCGTGCAGATCTTCCGCGCCTCCGGCGCAACCGGTGTTCCCAGTCTGGTCATTGATGGCAAGTACATCACTTCAGGCACACTGGCTGGCGGCAATGAAGAAGCAATCAAGGTAACTGATTACATCATCACCAACCTGCGCAAAGACAAAGCTGCTGCCAAGAAATAATGACCGCTACTGGCAAGACTCAACCCGCTGCCGGCATGGAGCCCCAGCGGGTTTTTATTACCGGAGCCTCTAGTGGTATAGGCGAGGCTCTAGTCCGTCATTATGCTGCCCAAGGCGCGGTCCTAGGTCTGGTTGCCAGAAGGCAGGAACACCTGCAAGCGTTGGCTGATTCTCTAACTAGCCCGTGTGCCATTTACGCACTGGATGTACGAGACAGTGAAGCGCTGCAATATGCTGCGCAGGATTTCATCAGCCGCTTTGGTGCGCCAGATATCGTCATCGCCAATGCGGGCGTCAGTCGCGGCACCCTGACCGAACATCAAGAAGATATTGCCGCCTTTCAGGCAGTCATGGACATCAATGTCATGGGTATGGTGCATACCTTTCAGCCATTCATCCAGTGCATGACAGGCAAGGGTGGTAGCCTGGTGGGAATTGCCAGCGTAGCAGGTATCCGTGGACTGCCTGGAGCAGGGGCTTACAGCGCTTCCAAAGCGGCCGCTATCAGTTATTTGGAAAGCCTGCGTACCGAGATGCAGCATCACGATATTCATGTCACCACCATCGCCCCCGGCTATATCCGCACACCAATGACGGATGTGAACACCTATGCGATGCCTTTCCTCATGGATGTTGATGTAGCGGCTGCCAAATTCGCCCAAGCCATCGCCCGCAAGCGCCGCTTTGTCGTCATCCCATGGCAAATGGGCATTGTGGCAAGATTGCTCAGGTTGATACCACCATGCTTATGGGACAGGCTTACACGAAACGCTCCACACAAACCCAGGTTTCCTCAATAAGCGGTTTCATCAAATCGCCATCATTTTGTCATATCGCTTACGCGCTAACTTAAGAATATAAGCGCACCTGAACAAGCGAGTTGGCATATGGTGATAGTGACAGATACCTACTATCAGGTGAACGGGGTTTCTACCACTTACAAAAATCTGGAAAAAGTCGCAGCCAAACGTGGTCTTGGCCTCACCATCGTACATCCTGGCTGGTTTTCCTGGATTCCCATGCCTTTCTACCCGGAAATGCAGCTATCTATCCAGCCGATACGACTTTGGCTGACCTTGAACCGTCTCAATCCAGAGCGCATACATATTGCAACTGAAGGCACGATGGGGCTAGTGAGCCGGCTCTGGTGCAAATGGCGGCGCAAACCCTTTACCACTTCTTATCACACTAAATTCCCGGAATATCTAAAAGTGATGTTTGGGGTTCCTTTGCGCTGGACATACTGGTACTTACGCAAATTCCATGGCGGTGCCAAAACCACTTTTGTCACCACACAAAGTATCAAAGATGAATTATCCCAATATGGTTTCAAAAACCTCACCGTTTGGACACGCGGCGTTTCTGAAGAACTGATCAGTGACTCCGTACCAAGTAACCCTGCTGAAAAATTACGCGTGCTGAATGTCGGACGCGTCAGCAAAGAAAAGAATCTGGATTCACTTTGTGCTTATCAGGATGCCTTTGACATTACCATCGTCGGAGATGGCCCTTATCTGGAAGAACTCAAAGCCAGATACTCCAAAGTGCGATTTCTCGGCTACAAATTCGGTGAAGAATTAGCTGAGATCTATGCTTGCCACGATATTTTTGCGTTTCCATCTTACACCGATACTTTTGGTATCGTCATGATTGAAGCCATGTGCAACGGCCTGCCTGTGGCAGGCTATAACGTAGCTGGGCCTAAAGACGTTATAGAACATGGCGTGACAGGCATGGTCAGCGATGATCTCTACGAATCCATCATCCACTGCAAACAGCTTAACCGCCAACAGATCAGGCAAAAATCGCGGGGCAGATGGTCATGGGATCATTGCTTTGATATCTTCATGCACCAACAACACTCGTGAAACAAAAAAGCCAGCTAACGCTGGCTTTTTCTTAACGGGAGATTGGTTTGTATTTGATACGCTTAGGCTTAGCAGCTTCTTCTCCTAGGCGTTTCTTCTTGTCGGCTTCATATTCCTGATAGTTGCCGTTAAAGAAAGTCCATTGCGAATCACCTTCTGCCGCCAGAATATGGGTAGCAATACGGTCGAGGAACCATCGATCGTGCGAGGTCACCAGCACACAACCAGGAAATTCCAGCAGCGCATCTTCAAGTGCGCGTAGTGTTTCCACATCGAGATCGTTTGAGGGTTCGTCTAGTAACAATACATTAGCCCCGGCAATCAAGGTTTTAGCCAGATGTAGACGCCCGCGCTCACCACCAGAAAGCTGGCCGACGATCTTCTGCTGGTCGCCGCCCTTGAAGTTAAAGCGGCCAATATAGGCACGACTTGGCATCTCGAATTTGCCAACAGAAATTACATCCAGACCACCAGAAACCGCCTCAAACACGGTCTTGTCATCTGGCAAGCCGGCACGGGATTGATCTACCGCCGCCATCTTGACGGTAGGGCCAACCAGAATCTCGCCGCTATCTGGCTTTTCCTGGCCTTGTAGCATGCGGAATAACGTAGATTTACCAGCACCGTTGGGGCCGATGACGCCAACAATAGCGCCGGGCGGTATGCTAAAAGAAAGATTATCAATCAATAGGCGGTCGCCAAAACCCTTGGAGACACCGTTGAACTCAATGACTTGATTGCCCAGACGTTCACCAGGTGGAATAAAGATTTCCTGCGTTTCGTTACGGCGCTGGTATTCGACGCTGCTCATTTCTTCATAACGGGCGAGACGGGCTTTACTCTTGCTCTGACGTGCCTTGGCACCTTGGCGCACCCACTCCAGCTCTTGCTTCATGGCCTTGCGGTGCGCATCTTCCTGCTTTTGCTCCTGCGCTAGTCGTTCTTCCTTCTGCTCTAGCCAGCTTGAATAATTGCCCTTCCAGGGAATGCCTTCACCGCGATCCAGCTCCAATATCCACTCTGCCGCGTTATCGAGGAAGTAACGGTCGTGGGTAACAGCTACCACGGTGCCAGGGAAACGCACCAGAAACTGCTCCAGCCATTCCACAGATTCTGCATCCAGGTGATTGGTAGGTTCATCCAGCAGGAGCATATCTGGCTTGCTGAGCAGCAGCTTGCACAAAGCCACGCGGCGTTTTTCACCACCGGATAATGGCCCTATTTTCGCATCCCAGGGCGGTAGGCGTAGAGCATCCGCAGCAATCTCCAGCTGGGTCTCGATATCGGCACCACTGACGGCAATGATGTTCTCGTACTTGGCCTGCTCTACACCCAGCTTGACGAAATCGCCAACCGTTACGCCAAATCAACCATAAAAACGTAATACAACATCATTGCCA
>CAYXMC010000220.1:0-3511 GCA_964466095.1 uncultured Methylophilaceae bacterium
GCCGTCCTGCACCACTGGCGCAGTGACGGATGCGCCGCCATAAGTGGCAATCGCCCAATTGCCTCTTTCTAAAAGAAATTGCTTGGGTAGATCAGGCTGAGGAGCACAGCATACCGGGAATTCTATATTGTCACTTTTGATACTCCCCTCGCTGGCATTGCTTTGAACATTAATGGTGATATCTTTTGAATTGCCATATATGCCGGCACTAAATGCCCCTTTGCCATAGATCAAGCCCCTGACAAAATCGGCAGACGTATTGTTATTGATCACCGCTGAGGACAAATCAGGGCCCAGATGAATCGCTGCTGCCACGCCCACTTCTTCATTGTCGTTGAACAGTTTTCCGTTGATTGCCTGAAAATCAATGACGGTCTGCCCTTCAGCATTGAGGGTGGTAGTGAATGCTTTTGTGCGAACAACACTGATTTCACCTGTATTGTTAATCTCAATAGCTTGGCTACCGTTAGAGGTGATAGTGCTGAACTGTCCCAGAGAAGAACTGCTGTTACTGATCACAGCACCTAATGGTTCTATGTAAGAGCTCATAGAAGTGCCATTGAGATTCAAGACCGCAGGGCTTGAAGTATTGTTCAGGACAGTCTGGCCTAATTGATCGCCAGAGACATTGCTTGTATCCGTGCAGCTAAAATTGCCCGGTGTAGATTCAATGCAGGCCGCCTTAGCCGCATCTGCAAAGCAGAGCAAGACTGCCATAGCCAGCGTGCATAATTGCCAACTCACCAGATTCGTTCTCATCGCCACACCTCGGCTGGTGATATGACTTTTTGTTTGGTTGCAGCGGGCGACGGTATGGCAGCCTTATGCTTGGCGAGTACCGGCAGCTCTGATTCCCGCACAATCAGCCAGCGCCCATCCCTTTGTTCCAGATCAAGCATTTTGCGGTGGAAAGCAGTATTTTGCGGTGAGCTAAATTGCTCCACAAACACTGCTGTTACCTGTTTGCCTTGAGGGGCAACAGCAAGTTGGCGGATTTCTATACCAGCGCCGCTATCTCGCAGCATTTGCAGCTTGCGATCCTGTTCCCAAGCTTGTCTTTCAAAGCCGCTGGGCGTGTATTCAGGGCTATAACTGGCAAAGTACTGAACTGTGTTTCCAGATATTTTGGCCAGGCGCCATTGCTCAAGAGTTTCAGCGATTTGCTGTTCAATCTGGCTCTGAGCGCTGATTACGGACTCTCGTCTCAGGACTGGTACAGTTTTTAGTTTCTCTAAAGATTTTTGTAGCGCCACTTCACTTGAAGATGGGATGGGCGGTGAGGCAGGCTCCAGTGTCCGATCTGGCTCAGTCATGTTGATTCTGGAAGGAGGCGGATCGTATTTCTTGCTAGCGTCAAAGTCATAAGCAATCGTGAACCAGACACCGCGTGGCGCGCCTGCAGACATAAACTGCGTGGAAAGCCATTCAGACGAGTTGTAATTAAATCCACTAACACCAATTGCGCCATTAATGGATGGGGCGAACGGTGTCAGCCCTAAACGGCCTGCTGAAAAATATTCTTTATTGAAAATATTGTTGACCATAAAGCCAGCAGACCAGCCCTTACCGATTTCGTAAGTGGCGCGAAAATTCAAGACTGCATAGCCGGGTGATTTGCCAGAGTAGCGATAATCAGGTGTTTCAATCACCGTACCGTCGCCCTTGATAATGTCTCGCCCTGGGCCGGGTGTGTGCTCGTTATTTTCGTTACCTCGGATGAAAGACTCACCATGCGCGACCATGCTGAATCTCACTTTGAATGATGGGGTGAGTTTGTAGCCCCAACTCAGGTTTGCATTGGTCAAAGGTACGCCAGGCATGCGGTTGCCAGCTCTTACCTGGATTTTGTTGTAATCCGGATTGTTGGTGACAGTGCTGATCACATTGCTATTGTTCGCACTCAGCATCTTAAAATCGTCTTGAAACGTAGCTTCTGTCAGCGCAAAGTTAAGCCTGAAGTCTGATTTTCCATATTCCCCGGCAAGGCCAAACTCAATGCCTTGCCTGCGAGTGGGGCCAATACTTTGGAAAAAACTCAGCTGAGAAGTCGCTGCCACCATGTAAATATCGTCCTGGATATCAGTACGATAAGCAGTCAGGTTCCATTCAAGCAGATCCTTGAACTTGCCACGCGCACCCACTTCGGATGTTTTGGCAATCACCTGTGGCAGATAAGGATCACCTGAGAGCACGCTAGGCAGACTGCAAGCGCGACCATCCACAATAGAAGCCTCACCATACTGATAACTACCATCTGGATTGAGAATAGGACTGCCATCCAGCTTGGTTCTGATAGCGGGCCGCGAGTCGTATGCGCAACCCAGTTCAATCACCGATGGCACCCGTGCGCCCTGATTCCAGCTACCGTATAGATTAAGTTTTGGGTTGGCCTGCCAAGTAGTACCAATCGCAGGGTTAAAGGATTTATAGGTGAATTTTTCCGTGATGGGGTTACCAACGGGTGAGAAATTTCTACCCACAGCGGCGTAATATTCTTCAGCTGATAACTGTTGACTTAGTCCCAGCGGACACTCAGACAAATCCGAACCAGGGCAAATGCCAAATTCGAGAAAGCGATTCAGTAAGGTTGGAGAAGTGAGATCCTGATATTGGCGACCACGCGGAGCAAGCGTGTTGGTGATATCTGTAATGTTATAGCGGCTGGAAAATGAGAAATTCAGTTTTTTAGTGGGTGACCATGTTTCGCTCATGTAAACGCTGCGTGTACTCGAAGTGCCACCAAAGTCGTTCACTGGCACATCATGAGAAGCTGCGTAGTATTCTTCGCCAATATTGGCTGGGTCTGAATAAACATTACGGTTGGCATCAAGCAAACCAAACCGCTGGCTAGCGTTATATTTAGCTGAGGCTCGATCGAGTGAGAGCCCCACCATGAACTTATGTTTTTCCAGATTCCAATTGAATTGCAAGCCACCACCTGAAGTTGTCTGGTCTACACCAGAATTGGTAATGACTCCTGTTGGCGTTCCTTTCACATAACCTGACCCTGTGCCAACAGCAGTTGTGCCCGTCACTGCTCCATCTCTGCTTCCTGCCACCGGGGTACCGGTAGAATCAAGTGCAAACAGCTTGGTCGCGTCACCATTTCTATATTTGGTTTGGCAGTCCGGGTTTGCGGGTGGGGCAATCACTACGTTGTAGCGTGTATAAACTCCCGGTGCAGTTTGAACCGTAAAGTAGGCCGTATCGCTGGAAAACGGGCCATCATAACTTGCCAGAGAAGTGGAAAATACTTGCACCTCGCCAGTTGTTGGATTGGTGAAGTTGTAGTCGAATTGCCCCCCACTAGAGATATCCTTGACTGCAGGCAGGGCACCTTGCACATAGCCTGGTGGCAACCCGGGGTTAATCGCCCCTAAAAGAGATAAATCCGGATTATTCGGATTAGCCAGCGTATTTGCTTGATAAGCTGTTTGGCTGCCATCAGACGGCACCTGATCCAGATAGTAATCAGGGAAACCATCCCGATCAGCGTCAAGGTATGCACAAC
>CAYXMC010000221.1:0-3486 GCA_964466095.1 uncultured Methylophilaceae bacterium
ATTACCACACATATGTCGAAATCCCGAAAAGCCTCTGGCAGGACATTAACCAGTTGCTCTTCTACGCCATGCAACAATCTCTGGAAAATACCAATGTGGCCGATCCGGAGAAAAATCTAGAATCAGCAAGCCTGTCATTCCGTCGCGTCATGCTAATGGCACTTTCGCAGCCTAGGCACCTTGCTGCCAACGAGATTGATCTGGTTGCCGAGTATATATGGCAATACGCGCATCTATCGATGCTTCTGCCCTTGGGGCCCGTTGAAAACGCGGCAGGCTATTTTATTGTAAATCTGGATTCGAGCGAATTGCCGATGCCCTATGTACAGAACAAGGCCCCAATTGATATCAGCAATCACATCTTGCTATGTACAGTAGAACTACTCAAGATCACGCACAAACACGCAAAGGCGCTTGATACCAACGAGCCAAATAAAAAACAAGGCTTACCAGAAAGCGCTGCAGATCCACATTATCTGGACATACTGAAGGATTTACTGCGCTACTGGGGCGTACCTTACAAACGGGTCTATAGTCGTTCGCAAAAAAGCGGAGGAGTGGAGCTGGGCATCGGAGTTGCAGCCGCACACTACTTCATCAATGGGGAAACCCCCTACCAAAGCCCTTCAGACAACAGCCTGCACACACCGGAATTAAGCACTGCAAACTACAGAACCTCACGCTGGCAATTCATCAACATCAGTGCAGGTGGCATGGGACTAAGGAAATTCCCGAATGCGGAAGCCAACATTAGAGTTGGCGATCTTGTCAGCCTGAAAAATACCGCGGATCCCGGATGGTCTATTGGCGTACTACGCTGGGCTAGCAACAAAGATAAACAATTGGACATCGGCACCCAGTTGATTGCGCCAGAAGCCATCCCTATCGGGGCTCGTGCCGCAAATCAGGAGGTATTCGAGCCAGTTTTGTTACTGCCTGAACTGCCTACGCTAAATCAGGCTTCTTCCATCATCAGCAAATGCGGCATGTACAGCCCGGCTCGGATCATGGAACTTGAAGAATCAGGAAAAATATCCAGAGTTATGGCAACCAAACTAATAGAACGAACCAATAGCTTTGAACGTTTCCAATTCAGTTATTTGTGATCAATCGTCATTCCAGTCAAGGTCGCAGCAGAATACTTGCAACTGCCCCATGACCATCAATGAAATAGAGAAAGTAATGCACAAACGGCCTGTTGCAATCGATAAATATGGGCGTGTTACTTGTAGTTGTTTTGGGTACTGCAGAGCATTTTGCAAATAAGCACGTCGAAACCAATTGGCATCACGCCCGTCGGCTAAAGGCGCAAAACGATCATCATGTAACTGAATTTCCCGCTCAGCCACCACACTGGATCCAACCTGTACCCCCATTTGGTTTAGAAGGTAGCAACGGTCAACCCCTGGCATTTTCATAATCGGTTCGACAGCGTGACTCATAGCAAACCCCACCTGAATTTTCTCCGCAGCCTCCGCAATCATGTCCGCGTACTTACTGACCTTCTTGCAAATAAACTCTTGAGGGATCTTCTGACTGAATTGACGAAACAATGCAGAAATCTCTTGAGAATCCATACTGTGCTTCAGTTTTGCATCTGGACTGGCAAAGTAATTCCCCTGAACCAAATCGACGTCCGTATCCATGGCGATCATCGCTTCCTGTTCAGTTTCGATTCCTTCAATCAACACTAGACTGCCTGCCTCATGGATCAATGAAACAATTCCCGGCAATACTCTGCGAGCAATCGGACTTTGAACTGCTTGAGTGATCATGGTGCGATCCAGTTTGACAATATCAGGGGAAAGTCTCCATACCCGCTCAAAATTGGAGTGTCCTGCACCAAAATCATCTATTGCGACTAGACAACCCAGATTCTTGTAGAAATCAACCGACTCTGACAATTGCGACTCATCTTCGATCTCACCTTCAATGATTTCCACTACCACACGAGAAGCTTTCATCTGATAGTGACTGAGCAAATCGCCGAAGAAAGAACCGTAGTAACGCCCCTGTACAATTACTTTAGGATTGATGTTGAGAAACAACCAGGCTTGGCTTTGATCTTGCAACGAAAAATTGTGCATATGCAAAGCACGCGACAGTCTATCCAGATGAACGACGTCAGGCTCTCCCCTAGCGCTTGCAAATACGATCAGGGGTTCAATAATTTGCCCCTCTTGGCTAGCAACACGCAATAGCCCTTCGTATCCAACAACCCGGCGATGACACAAACTAAAAATCGGTTGGAATGCACTTCTAAGGAGCATACCGTGATGAGATGCATATGCCCCGCTGTCCGATTCCAGTAATTGGTTTTCTATAAGTTTGAATGTATCTAGCAAGTAAATAAGCCTTTAGCCTGTATTAATAGTCATTCTCAACATGAGCCACAAAAAAATGTATGTCGAAATTTATGCATGGGGCCACCGCTAGGAGGCAATATCTGTGCCCAAACGAAAGCTTCACTTAAATGAAAATTTTCGCTAGGATAGCGCTATCTTTACTTTCCCATCTTCCTTTCAAGATTCAATTTTCAATTTTTAGAGGTTCACAATGAGCGAACATATTACCCATCTAAGCGACGACGCTTTTGAGCAAGAAGTGCTGCAATCACAAGTTCCAGTATTGGTTGACTACTGGGCTGAATGGTGCGGACCTTGCAAGATGATTGCGCCGATTCTGGATGAGATTTCAAAAGAATATGCAGGCCGCCTGAAAGTAGCCAAG
This sequence comes from uncultured Methylophilaceae bacterium, assembly GCA_964466095.1. Lineage (GTDB taxonomy): Bacteria > Pseudomonadota > Gammaproteobacteria > Burkholderiales > Methylophilaceae > CAYXMC01. The sequence continues at coordinate 2,731 of CAYXMC010000221.1, forward strand.
CTGAATATCGACGAAAATCAAAACACCCCACCAAAATATGGTATTCGTGGAATTCCAACTCTGATGTTGTTCAAGAACGGCAACGTGGAAGCAACCAAGGTTGGCGCATTATCCAAGTCACAACTAACAGCATTTATTGACAGCAATATTTAATCCAGTTAGTCTTGAACCTGATTCCTTGATTTGTAGCTAATTACAAGGCCAAAAAATCAAGGAATCAGGTCTGTGTTTCCCAAGTAGTTCACACCTCTTCTTTATTTAAAGCATCCTCGATCTTCAGTGAGTCATCTCATATGCATTTATCCGACTTAAAACATTTACCTGTTACAGAACTCGTCGAAATGGCCATCGCCAACGAGATTGAAAATGCCAGCCGCATGCGTAAGCAAGATCTGATTTTCGCGCTGCTGAAAAACAAGGCAAAAAAAGGGGATAGCATATTTGGAGACGGCACACTGGAAGTCTTGCAAGACGGATTTGGCTTCCTGCGATCACCAGATACTTCCTATCTGGCTGGCCCTGATGATATTTATGTATCTCCATCCCAGATTCGCCGCTTTAACTTGCATACTGGTGACACCATACAAGGCGAAATTCGCACCCCCAAGGATGGTGAACGTTACTTTGCTCTGGTCAAGGTTGACAGCGTAAATGGCGAACCCCCAGAAAACACTAAACACAAAATTCTTTTCGAAAACCTCACTCCACTTTTCCCAACCGCCCCTTTAATCCTTGAGCGCGATATACGCGGTGATG
>CAYXMC010000222.1:0-3465 GCA_964466095.1 uncultured Methylophilaceae bacterium
AAGCAAAACCAGTCAAGGTTTTGCCCACACGGAAATTAACTCACCTCGCCAGAAGCCGCGCCATTATTGGCCCCCAGAGCAGGCCGGGGAGGCGCATGGATACTGCCTCGCAGGGCATATGTTTTTTTAAATCTTTTTGCTGCAAGTGCTGAAAATAGCACTCTCTACAAAGCAAAACAGGCGGGTTAACCGCCTGTTTTTTCTGTTGCTACCGAGTTATTTGGTCACTTTAGCGAAGTAATAAAGAATGCCGCAAATAACAACAATAATGCCGATCAATGTATAGATGCCCTGGTATCCGATAAATGTCATAGCCCCTCCTTTGTTCGTTATAGATAGAACTCACAAATTGAAACACTGATTCTTAGTGCAGGTAAAACGACTTTCATGATACGTGCTACTCCGACCGCAACATCTTGATTCAAATCAAGATAGTTAAATCTACAGAAAGTTTAAGCTGAATACAAGAATACATGTAAGGCAAGACTATTTTTCATATAAGGTAAATGCGCCATCCCAGTCTACGGCGGGGGCTTGCGCTGTGAACTGGCGGATATATTCAATATAAAGTTCGCAGATGCGGTTGTAATCCGGATGCTGTTTCACTTGGTCAAACACGGCGCGTGCCTTTTCCCAATCCCGATTTCGGAATAATTGGATGGCGCGGTGATATTGATCAAGTAGCTGCAAGTCCTGCGCACTTAGCTGTGACCGTAGCCCCAATGGCTGATAAATATGGACAGGGATGCTCTTGCCCTTGACCCGAACTTTATCCAGCTCTCGGTAGACCATCTCTGGCACTGTTGCATAAGTTTCCTGCCCCACCACCACCGGCACCTGATAGCGCTTGGTCAGGCCCTCGAAACGAGCGGCCAGATTCACACCATCACCCAATACCGTGTAATTCAAACGGGAGGCAGAACCGATATTTCCTGCAATCACTCGGGCAGTATTGAGGCCGATACCCACATCTGGGCTGGGCAGACTTTCACCCTGCAACTGCTGGCTGAGCGCTTTGAGTTCACGCACGATTTGCAAGGCTGCCTGTATGGCGCGCAGGTGATCGCCCTCTCTGGCAATAGGTGCGCCGAACAATGCCATGAGGCCATCGCCCGTATATTTGTCGACCACGCCATCAAACTGCTCAATCACTTCGCTCATCACCTTGAGATAGCGATTAAGCAGATCAAGACTCTGGTGCGGGGTGAGATCTTCGCAAATGGAAGTGAAATTACGAATATCAATGAACATCACGCTCACGATGCGCTCTTCACCACCGAGATCCAGTTGCTGACGCAGCAGCTCACTGGCAATCGCAGGAGAAGTCACCTTGCCCAGCAAATCCTGCACCCGATCGCGCTCGGCAAGGCCGCTGGCCAAGTTATTGAAAGCATTGGTGAGCTCACCAATCTCGTCGTTCTGGTAAATATCCACGTGCTGGGAATAATCACCTGAGGCAATCTTGCGCGCGGAGCCAGCCAGCAGGCTCAGTGGCTGAGTGATGCGTCTAGCGATGAAGTTACCCCCAACAATCGTCACCAGTAAGCTGAATGTAAAAAGAAAAACCAGAGCAATCTGTAAGGATTTAAACGGGAGAGCACCTTCCACTTGTGAGCGCTGCAACACGGCGAATATGGTGACATCAGCATAGGCTTCTATGGGTGTGGCAAATACCTCATAGCTTTCTTCATTCAGCTCCAGCGTGTGGCTGATTCCAGGTTTTTTGGCAACCAGCGACAGCGAGGGGCTGAGTGCCTCTTGAACTATGGTCGGCAAGGTGGAAGCAATAAAGGCCGGGGCATGTGTATCTGACTGACTGACAAAGCTCACATCCAGCAAGCTGACGCGCTGCAATGCATGTGTGTCATTTGCATCAAGAGCAAACGCTGCGACAATCCAGGCGATTCTGATAGGGGTGAGCAAGGGCAGCACGACGACGCGATAAAGCTTTCCATCCATCAATCGCAAACCTGTTGCCTTGCCCTCCTTTTCGGCGATGGATAGCAAATCTGCATATGCAAATAGCTGTCCGTCCAGAGTAGTGTCAAAAGTGTTGTCCTGCACCTGACCATCCAGACTAACTTTCAGCATGCCACTGGCATTGACCCGGGCACCATGATTTTCAAAGGCGGAAAGGATAGTGTCTTTATCACCTCTGACCATGGCTTCACGGAAAGCGTAATCTGCCAGCGCAATGCGGGTTGCCTCCATCATGTCTCGCCCTTCCTGCTCCAGCAGGCGGTTGATCACGCGACCGCCCACCACCAGTTCACGGCGAAGATTGGATTTGGCGCTCTGTTCTATGCTGTACTGAACCCCGATAAAACCAATCACTTGAACAATGATGAGGAATACAGCAAAAAAGACGATGATCTGCTTGCGCAGGCTCTTGAAGCGGATTTGCTTGGTGCCGAACTTATCGGCTTTCGAGAAATATTTCTCTAACATTCGCGCATCCTGAAAATCTTTGTTACCTTTCTGCAAATTAAGCCCGAACAGTGCAAAGCAATCTGCCAAACCGGGCAAAAATATTAAGAGAAAAACATGTTACTGATTCTACTAGGCTTGCTACTCGCATTACTGCCGCTGCTGATGACTACAGCTTTCCCCCACCTCGTGATTGTGAGCATCTACAGCGGGCTGGGTTTCGCAATTGCAGTTATCTGGGCGATTCTCGTGCTGTTCTTGATGGCTAGAAAGCAGCACATTATTGAATGGCGGGCGGCAAGAAAAGTCCGCAGACTTGAGAAGAAAGCCAGCAAACAGCTAGCTAAACAACAAAAAAGTCAGTTGCCGCTAAATCAGCCGTAGTCGTTAACACGGCAAATTGCACTGCGGCCATGCCACCAGTACCGTCTGCGTCATAAAACAATGCCCCGTTAGAAGTATTGAAAATAATTCTGTCGTCTACATCTTGTGCAGCTGAAAACTCCCCGGAATTAAACAAGCCAGTTGCCAACTGCCCAGCGCCTCCCAACTGACTGAAAATACTGCTTTCCAGCTGAAAAATATCGCTAGCTGATACAAAGTCAGTCAACAAATCCAGATTGGTAGCGGCCGATAATATGGCATTAAAAACGAAAACATCTTCACCAATACCACCTATCAAGGTGTCGTTGCCTGCACCTCCCACCAGCGTGTCGTCTCCGAACGCTCCGGCAATCGAGTCATCACCAGCGCCGCCAGTCAGTTGATTTGCCACGTTGTTGCCGCGCAGATGATCATCTCCCGCACCACCTATGGCATTTTCAATCACCACACCATAGGCGATGGCCAGATTGTTCTCTCCGTTGTAGCTGTTGGGCTTGTAAAAACTGTTAATAAAACTAGCCCCATAAAGGTTCAACTCTTCTTCGGAGATGACTTCCAGCTCAAACGCAGTCTGGCCTCTGGCAATCAGAAATTCGGCATAGCCAATTGATGAAAAGTGCCCCTCTCGCAGATCAATCTTACTGTTGCGCGTGA
>CAYXMC010000223.1:0-3456 GCA_964466095.1 uncultured Methylophilaceae bacterium
GCGCCACGCATACTGATATTGCTAATCCTGCCTGAAGCCCTGAACTCGTCGCCGGGGCGGTCCATATTATTCATCGCCGCAATGATATTCACATCTACACGCTGGTTGCGACGAATTTTCCCTACAAAAACTTGGCGTGGAAATTTGAAATGTAAATGTGGATAGGGCCTGCTATAGACAATTTCTACTACCGAAGTAAAAGCATAGACATTCTTGCCGCTAAATAAGCGAATAGAAAAGGCGCTGTTTTCTTTAATGAATACGATTTTTCCATCGTCAGATGGCAATGTGCATATCAGGCTTTTCTTTTCCAGTCCGCCCAGATATTTAACATAGTATTGCACTGATCCTGAGTCGTCACTTAATGGCTTGATCTGTAAAGTATCACCAATTTTGAGATGGCTGCTCTTGAGTTCTGTGGTTTCAGATATCTCGCCAAAATCTTTTTCTAATTGGGTATCGGGCATACAGATCAATCTTCATCGGTTGGATAGGGCGCTGGAGAGCAGTTTTGCTGTAATGTCGACAATCGGTATCACGCGTTCATAAGCCATGCGCGTTGGGCCTATAACGCCCAGTGTGCCAACTACTTCGCCATCTGCTTCGTAAGGTGCGGTGATCATGCTGCATTCATCCAGTGGCAGATAGCCGGACTCGCCACCAATGAATATTTGTATACCCTCTGCTCGCTGACTGGTATCCAGCAGTTGCATCAGTGAGGTACGTTTCTCGAAGATCTCGAACAGTTTGCGTAATGATGTGACGTTGGTGGACAGATCATCTACCTGCAGCAAATTGCGCTCACCGGAAATGACGACGTTATCCTTTTCTTCATCCAGTGCTTTGCTACTGGCTTCAAGTGCTGAAGACATTAGCCGCATCATGTCTGATTGCATCTGTTTAAGTTCTTCATGCATTTTTCTCTGCACTTCTTCTATGGTGCTACCCATGTAATGCTGGTTAAAGAAATTAGTGGCCTGAACTAGCTCTGAGGGACTGTAGGGTTTGTCCGGCACGATAATGCGGTTTTGTACATTGCCGTCTGCCGTGACGATAATCACCAGTACTCTCTTTTCTGTTAGCGGCAGAAATTCCAGATGCTTGAATGCCATGCTTTTACGCTTAGGGCTCATGACTACGCCAGCAAACTGGGTAAGGTTGGAAAGCAGGCCGGCAGCCGATGAAATCAGTTCTTGTGGGTCAGGAGAGGAAAGCTCGTGTTCTAGTAGCTGAATTTCCTTGCTGGCTAGCGGTTGTACCGTCAGAAGTGTATCGACAAAAAGGCGATAACCGCGCTGAGTAGGAATCCGTCCGGCAGAGGTGTGTGGGCTCGCAATAAAGCCCAGCTCTTCCAGATCAGACATGACATTGCGTATGGTGGCTGGGCTAAGATCAAGCCCCGAGCGTTTGGACAGAGTACGCGAACCTACAGGTTGGCCATCGCTGATGTAATGTTCAACCAGAGTTTTAAGCAGGATTTGCGCGCGTTTGTCCAGCATGGCGGTTGGATAAGGGATTTACCGATTTTAGTTGCGATTGAGTAAAAATTATCCAGTACATGCTGCCCAAGCGCAATATCTGTTGCGCTTGGGCGGATATAAAATTGCTTAATTGGCTTTTTTTCCTTTTTTGTCCAGGAATACGCCAAGGTCGTTGACTACGTGCAGCAGTACATCTTGTTTCTTTTTCATGATCTCTGCCGCGTTTTGCACAGGTAGAGGTTCGTCATTGGCAGCCGTGACCCGGTTGCCTACGTAGCCCTGAATGCTGATCGGCTGGGTGATTTTGACCTGATGGTCGATATAGGTGATGCGGCTCCAATCGGATACATAGGTATGACTGCGCTTCTCACCGGAGAGTAGATTGATGCCCAACGAATAATCCGATGCAGGGTTGGTGATACCCAGAAGCGGCATGATGGTTGGCACGATATCCATGTGGCTGGTCATGTCATCAACCACTTGTGGAGCCTGACCGGGTATCCATATTACCAGTGGCGTACGTATCTGTTGGTCCACAAACGTCGAGTTATGTCCCCAGAATCCGTGTTCCATGAATTCCTCGCCATGGTCACCAACCAGAATAACGATGGTGTTATCCAGTAGCTGCTTTTCTTTAAGGTGCTCGAAAATGCGTGCGAATTGGCTATCTAAATGGTGTACCGCATTGATATAGCGGTTTTTGATGCCAACGATATCTTCTTTCAGTGCTGTTTTGCTCAGGGTCGCGTAATTGATGTCGTCATGATAGGGGCGGCGGATCACGCTCTCTTCCGGGAAGAAATAGCGTGCATGTGGCGATTCAAAGAACATGAAACTGAAAAACGGCTTATTGGGGTCGCGCGAATCAATAAACTCCAGCATTTTGCTGACGTTACTGCGGTCACGTTGCCAGCCTGGCCTGCCATCATCCAGCGAATGCAGTTTATCTGGAGCTACCTTGCTGAAGATGGTCTTGTCGAACTCTGGATAGGAGAAGCGGGCGCTTGTATATAACTGCATCTGGTAATCCTGCTGCTTCAGCACATCAATGATTGCTGCGCCACGCTGCTCTTTCAAAAACTGAAACCAGTAATTTCCAGGGATGCCAGTGAACATTGAGAACACGCCCATGCGTGTGCCGTTGCCACCGCTGATATTGTAGGTGTAGCGCTTTGCCCTGCTCGCAAAATCCCAAGTGGCTGGCATGATCTCAGGGTCCAGCATGTCTGCTCGCCATGATTCTGAGGTTAGCCAGATAATGTTGTAGGGCTTTGCTGGTTTTTCTGTGGTCAGTGGGTTTAATGGATAGCGCAGGCGCCCCTTGACCTCCAGTTTTGGGCCAGACTGTATTTTGTACCCGAGCTTGGCAAAGGCATGGCGTGCGGTGACATGTTGAAAAAATGGAATGCTTTCAGTCAGAGAAACCAGCGTATTCTTGCCAAAGGCATCATTTGCAGCATAGCTGACGTGAACAGCAATATTGCCTAGGACAAAAGCGATTATGGTGTAAGCGTAGATACCTCTAGGCAGGATTTGCTTGTGGGTGGTTTTTACATAAAGAAATTTAACAGCCAGCATTACTAATGCCTGCAAGGCAAAGAACCCAGCTGCTATCAAGGCAAATCCGAGGTCGGAAGAACTGCTGCCGCCCAGTGATTGTATGCCGCCTGGCGTCATAACCAGATTAATGATGAATCCGTTGATGAACATGCCGTAAAGTGAAAACACAGTGGCATTTGCATAAAGTAGCAACAGTGTGAGGCCACTGGTAATAATGGCAACCGGCGAAGCGATGATCAGCGTGGTCTGGCCTGTATGTTTGCGCCTGAGATTGCTAAGCCAATAAGACAGTTTTGTCAGCAACAATGCTGGTAAGAGATAGACAGCACCGTAGCAGAGGAACGCAACAACAATAAATGCGAACTCTCCCCAGCCTTGCTGGTAGGCAGCCTCGAATGCCACGGAATCCATGGCA
>CAYXMC010000224.1:0-3362 GCA_964466095.1 uncultured Methylophilaceae bacterium
GTTGATTGCTTTAATCTGCCTTTCTTTCAATGCTTTTGCCGCAATCGACCTGAATACTGCAAGCAAAGACCAACTGGAAACGCTCAATGGCGTTGGCCCGGCCAAGGCCCAAGCCATTATTGATTATCGTAAGAAAAATGGTAATTTCAAATCAATCTCTGATTTGGACAAGGTGCCAGGCTTTGGCGCAAAAACGATAGAAGGCTTGAAGAAAGACGTCGTCGTGGGTAACGCTAAAGCCGCTGGAGCTGGCACCCCGGACAAGGTTGTTAAAGCGGCTACTGAAAAGAAGAAATAGAGCAAAACACATCGCAAAAAAGCCCTGGCTGGATTAGTCAGGGCTTTTTATTTATGACTGCAGCTTACTTCACACGCATACCTGGTTGGGCACCACTATCTGGCGCAAGAATATACGGCCCGCCGCGTTCATCGCTGGCAGCCAGTACCATACCTTCAGACATGCCAAATTTCATCTTGCGTGGGGCCAGATTAGCCACCATCACCGTTAAGCGGCCTTTCAAGGTTTCTGGATCATAAGCGGATTTGATCCCGGCAAACACATTGCGCGGCTTTTCTTCACCGATATCCAGTGTCAGTTGCAGCAGTTTTTCAGCACCTTCCACATGATTTGCATCCACGATACGAGCGATACGCAGATCCACCTTGGTAAAGTCATCAATACTGATGTAATTGTTTTCTTCACTAGATACTGGCGAAGTGGCCGCTACTGGCGCTGGTGCTGCTTGTTGCAGGGATTCTTTATTGGCTTCTGTCATGGCTTCAATCTGTTTAGGGTCAATACGTGTAATCAGGTGGCTGTATGCATTGATAGCATGAGCAGCCTGTAGTGGCTTTTTAATATCCACCATGCTTAGCACACCCACATTCAGGAACTGTTCAATCGCTTGAGACAATTTAGGCAATACAGGCTTGAGGTAAATAGTAAGCAAACGGAACATTTCCAGAGATGCAGAGCAAACTTGGTGTAGCTCTTCTTCACGCCCAGCCTGTTTGGCCATTTCCCATGGCGCATTCTCGGCCACATAGCCATTGGCTTTATCAGCCAAGGTCATGATCTCGCGCAAGGCACGTCCAAAATCACGGCTTTCATAGCTCTCAGCTATTGTACTTGCTGCGTTGCGTAAGGCATCAATCACAGAATTGGCCTGCAATGCAGCCAGCTTGCCATCAAATCGCTTGCTGATAAAACCTGCTGTACGGCTGGCAATATTGATGTACTTACCAACCAGGTCCGAGTTCACCCGAGCCACAAAGTCATCCAGATTCAGGTCGATATCTTCCATGCTGCCGTTCAGCTTGGCCGCGTAGTAATAACGGAGGTATTCCGGGTTCTTCACATGGTCCAGATAACTGCGCGCTGTAATGAAAGTGCCGCGTGACTTGGACATTTTTTCGCCATTCACGGTAAGGAAGCCATGGGCGAAAACATTGGTCGGCTTGCGGTAGCCGGAATATTCCAGCGTTGCCGGCCAGAACAGTGCATGGAAATAAAGGATATCCTTGCCGATGAAGTGATACAGCTCAGCACTTGAATCCTTCTTCCAGTATTCATCAAAATCCAGGCCTGCCTTGCTGCACAGATTCTTGAAGCTGGCCATGTAACCGATAGGCGCGTCCAGCCAGACATAGAAATATTTGCCTGGCGCATCAGGGATCTCAAAGCCGAAATACGGCGCATCACGCGAGATATCCCAGTCGGAGAGCTTATTCTCACCAGCTTCACCCAACCATTCCGCCATCTTGTTGGCGGCTTCGGCCTGCAGAGTTCCGGAACGTGTCCATTCTCGGAGGAAATCACTGCACTCGGAAAGCTTGAAAAAATAATGCTCAGTCTCCTTGCGTACCGGGGTTGCGCCAGATACCGCAGAGAACGGGTTGATCAGCTCGGTCGGGCTGTAAGTTGCACCACAGACTTCACAGGAATCACCATATTGATCCTTTGCATGACACTTTGGACATTCTCCCTTGATGAATCGGTCAGGCAGAAACATGCTTTTGACTGGATCAAAATACTGCTCAATGGTCTTGCTGGCGATCTTGCCGTTAGCTTTCAAGGCCTTGTAGATACCGCTCGCCAGTTCGCGATTCTCTTCAGAATTAGTGGAATAGTAGTTATCGAACTGCACCAAAAAATCTGCAAAATCTGAACTATGTTCAGCGTGCACACGTTCAATCAACTGCTCAGGCGTAATCCCCTCTTTTTCAGCACGTAGCATGATGGGGGTGCCATGTGTGTCATCCGCACAGACATAATGCACGGTATGCCCCTGCATTTTCTGGTAGCGTACCCAGATATCAGTCTGAATATATTCAACCAGATGTCCCAGATGAATACTGCCATTAGCGTAGGGCAATGCAGATGTGACGAGAATTTTTCGTGTCATGAAGTCGATTGGGGCTTGAATGTTGATTAAAGGTCGCCATTTTAACAAATGACGGCCCAATACACATGCGCTAAAATACTTGAACTAATTACTCAACAATAATTTTAAACAACGACGCGAAAGACGGAAGAGATGGCAATTGCAGAACTAGATATACAGAATGTGTTGAAGCAGACTATAGACCCTAATACTGGCAAAGATTTTGTCTCTGCCAAGTCTGCAAAAAACATCAAGATTGACGGCAACAATGTTTCTCTGGACATTGTTCTTGGTTACCCAGCCAACAGCCAGTTTGAAAGCATCAAGAACCTTGTTGAAATCAGTTTGAAATCGATCCCGGGCATAGGCTCCATTACCGTTAATATCGGTAGCCGCATTGCCTCACACAGCGTACAGCGCGGTGTACAACTTATTCCAAACGTCAAGAACATCATCGCCGTGGCTTCTGGCAAAGGCGGCGTCGGTAAATCTACCACCGCAGTCAATCTGGCGCTGGCCTTAGCGGCAGAAGGTGCCAAGGTAGGCATTCTGGATGCAGACATTTACGGTCCATCACAACCACAGATGCTAGGCATCAGCGGCCGCCCGGATAGCGCTGATGGCAAGAGTCTGGAGCCTATGCAACGGCATGGCATACAAGCCATGTCTATAGGCTTTCTGGTCGATATTGACACACCCATGGTCTGGCGCGGTCCTATGGTAACCGGCGCACTGGAGCAACTACTACGTGACACTCGCTGGAAAGATCTTGATTATCTGGTGATCGACCTGCCGCCAGGCACTGGCGATATCCAACTCACGCTCTCCCAGAAAGTGCCTGTCACTGGCGCGATTATCGTGACTACCCCACAGGATATTGCGCTGCTTGATGCTCGCAAGGGGCTCAAGATGTTCGAAAAAGTCGGCATTCCCATCCTTGGTATAGTGGAAAATATGATTTCAGTTAAGTGATCTAAC
>CAYXMC010000225.1:0-3361 GCA_964466095.1 uncultured Methylophilaceae bacterium
TCAGCAACGTGCTAGCAAAGCTGCCCTGCTAGCTGGCATAGTATGCGCCACCCTGTTTGCCTTGGCCGGCATCTGGCTGGCTTATGGCGTTGAAGGTTATCGGATTATCAGTATTGGCGATGTCAATCACGCACTTAACCCACTGGACAAAGATGTAGAAAAAGCCGCAGGTGCTTGGCTCAGCAACTACAGCACTTATCCTTGGATGTTGCTGGCACCGGCCACCGGCTTTCTCGGTATTGCCTTTGCCCTGTTTGCCGCTAATAGAAAATGGGAGCACTTGGCATTTATCAGTAGCAGCAAAGCCATCGCTGGCATCATTCTGACAGCGGGTTTCTCCATGTTCCCTTTCATCATGCCATCCAGCACTGACCCAAAGAGCAGCCTCACGCTTTGGGATGCAGTTTCCAGCCAAAAGACTCTGGGCATCATGTTGATTGCAGCAGTGATTTTCTTGCCCCTCATCATGGCCTATACCTCATGGGTGTTTCGTGTGATGCGCGGGAAAATAACAGTCGATCAAATTAAAGAGAACACGCACACAGCGTATTGACCACTATGCAAATCGACTACTCGTCTCAAATACTGCGTTGCGCGGTGCTCGAAATCCTCATTTACAACAACGTAAACTCCGGTTCCTGCGCTCCGTGCGCCTTGCCTTTTAGCCGTTCGTTACGATTTTCACAGTATTCAATCGGGAGATAACTGATATGTGGTACTTCACTTGGGTATTAGGCATAGGTTTGGCTCTTGCCTTTGGCATCATCAACGTCATGTGGCTGGAATCTGAGCTGCCATACGATGGCGATGACAGACGTAAACCGGTACATCACGACGACTAATTTATGGGTGGCTGCAATCATGTCGCCATCTCAATAATTCCATTCTAAGGAATTTAGTTTCAATATTTAAATCATTTATTGGAATTAATCTGTCCCGCATACTGTGCAACATTCATATCCACCCAAGGAGCAATTGAATGGCAAAAGCTATCGCCTATGCGGCACATGACCCGAAAAAACCCCTGTCCCTGTTCAAGTTTGACCGTCGCGAGCCGGGCGCTGACGACGTAGAGATCGAGATCCTTTATTGCGGCGTCTGCCATTCAGACCTGCATCAGGTGCGCGATGAATGGGGCAACTCCACTTTCCCCATGGTGCCGGGGCACGAGATTGTTGGCCGCGTCACACGCGTCGGTAGTGCGGTGAAAAAATTCAAGGTGGGTGATCTGGCTGGTGTTGGCTGTCTGGTAGATTCCTGCCGCACCTGCCCGGATTGCGCAGCAGACTTGGAGCAATACTGCAACCACGCGACATTCACCTACAACAGCCCTGATGCACAGATGCCCGGACACTCCACTTATGGCGGATATTCCAACCTCATCGTGACTGATCAGCATTTTGTGTTGAAAGTATCAGAAAAGCTGGATCTCGCCGCAGTAGCGCCACTGCTTTGCGCTGGCATCACCACTTATTCCCCATTGCGTCACTGGAAAGTCGGCCCCGGTCATAAGGTCGGTATCGTCGGCCTTGGTGGTCTGGGTCACATGGGTGTCAAGTTCGCCCACGCATTTGGTGCACACACCGTATTGTTCACGACATCAACCAGCAAGGTAGAAGACGCCAAACGCCTTGGTGCTAATGAAGTTGTAATCTCAAAAGACCCGGCACAGATGCAACAGCACTTGCAGAGCTTTGACTTCATTCTGAATACCGTAGCAGCGCCGCATGACCTGGATCAATTCACATCCCTGCTCAAACGCGATGGCACCATGTGCCTGGTTGGCGTGCCGGATAGCCCGCACCAGAATCCAAGCATTGCCAACCTGATATTCAAGCGCCGCGCACTTGCTGGCTCATTAATCGGCGGCCTGCGTGAAACTCAGGAGATGCTGGACTTCTGCGCCGAGCACAACATCACTTCCGATATTGAGCTGATAAAAATGCAGGAGATCAACGAGGCTTTTGAACGCATGCTGAAAAGCGATGTGAAGTACCGCTTTGTGATCGACCTTGCCAGCCTGAAAGACGCCGCTTAAGTATCGATCGGCAGTAACAAAAAGGGCACCACTGGTGCCCTTTTTGTTACTAATGCAGCAGACTAGAGTTCGTCGTCTTCACTAAACCGCTGCTCCTGAAATGGAAAAGCGTCGTTATGATAGCCACGCACTTCCCAGAACCCCGGTTTGTCGTAAGCTTGCAGTTCAATCGCCTTCAGCCACTTTGCGCTTTTCCAAGCATATCGTTTAGGCACCACCATGCGTACCGGGCCACCATGCTCTGCCGTCAGTGATTTGCCCAGAACACTGTGGGCGATAATCACATCATCATCCAGCAACGCTTCCAGCGGCAGGTTGGTGGTATAACCATCATAGCTGTGCAAGGTGACAAACTTGGCCATCGGCAAGGGTCCTGCCTGCATCAAAAGCTCACGTGCAGAGACACCTTCCCAATCCATATCTAGCTGAGACCAGCGGGTGACACAGTGAAAATCGGAAACATCCTTGATTTGTGGCAATTCGCGAAATGCCATCCAGTCCAGATTCAGTTCTTTTTCAACCAGACCAAACACTCGCAAAGTCCAGTTAGAGGTGTTCACATTAGGGCGGATACCAAGATCAAGCACAGGAAAATTAGTCACCAGCTTTTGGCCCGGCGGCACGCGCGCGTCTACACCCTGAGGGCTAGGCTTGTTGCCACGCTTGGCAAGTGCAATCTTGCCGGCAATCAGTTTTTTCCAATCTGGCATCTCTCTCTCCGCGCACCCCAACTGGATGCAAGCGCCCTCTCACTGGGGCTTTTTAAAGCTGTCCCATAACAACAGCACCACGCCACAACTAATGGCAGAATCCGCCACATTGAAAGCTGGCCAGTAATAGCCTTGATAGTGGAAGAACAGAAAATCCACTACATAGCCCAAGGTAATGCGGTCATACAGGTTACCCAAAGCTCCGCCTAGTACTAGAGCCAGACCAAAACAAAAAAGTTTCTGCGCAGGGTGTTTTCGCAACAAATACAAAATAAACGCCGAAGCAATCAGGGCGATCGCACTGAAAAAGAACCGCTGCCAACCGCCAGCTGCTGCCAGAAAGCTGAATGCCGCCCCTTCATTGTGATAACGCACAAGATCAAAAAAACTGGTAACCGGCAGATGCTCACCAAATGCAAATGCGCCCAATACCAAGTGCTTGGTAAAAAGGTCCAGCGCAATGACTACCGCGCTCAGCCCCAACCACTTAAGCATGGCTGCGCTTTTCGCCTGCACCAAACAGGTTGCTCACGCAACGTCCGCAAATGCTTGGATGTGCCGCATCAGCACCAACATCGGCACGATAATGCCAGCAGCGGTCGCACTTAGCATG
>CAYXMC010000226.1:0-3344 GCA_964466095.1 uncultured Methylophilaceae bacterium
TTGGCCAACTGCAATCCGCAGGCCTTGGACACGAACGGCACAGTACGTGATGCACGTGGATTGACTTCTAGCACATAGACAGTCTCACCCTGAATGGCGAACTGTACGTTCATCAGACCCACAACACCAAGTGCCTTTGCCATTTGCACAGTCTGCTTGCGTAGCTCGTCCTGAATATCCTTGGACAAGCTGTATGGTGGCAATGAACATGCAGAGTCACCAGAATGCACACCGGCCTGTTCAACGTGTTCCATGATGCCACCAATAATGACTTCATCGCCATCAGAGAGCGCATCGACATCGACTTCCAGTGCATCATTAAGGAACCTGTCCAGCAACACTGGGGACTCATTCGAAACCTTCACTGCTTCGCGCATGTAGCGCTCAAGCTGGGACTGCTCATGGACGATCTCCATGGCACGTCCGCCCAGCACATAGGAAGGACGCACGACCAATGGGTAGCCAATCTCGGCGGCCAGACGCAAGGCCTCATCTTCAGTACGGGCAGTACGGTTAGGTGGTTGCTTCAGACCCAGTGTATGCAACATCTGCTGGAAACGCTCACGATCTTCCGCACGGTCAATTGCATCAGGCGTAGTTCCGATGATTGGCACGCCGGCTTTTTCCAGATCGCGCGCTAGTTTTAATGGAGTTTGACCACCATATTGCACAATAACGCCAACCGGTTTTTCCAGTGCAACGATTTCCAACACGTCTTCCAGCGTCACTGGCTCAAAGTAGAGACGGTCAGAAGTGTCGTAATCAGTTGAAACGGTTTCTGGATTACAGTTGACCATGATGGTTTCATAGCCATCTTCACGCATGGCAAAAGCAGCGTGTACACAGCAATAATCGAACTCAATGCCCTGACCGATGCGGTTGGGACCGCCACCCAGCACCATGATCTTTTTCTTGTTGCTTGGTTGCGCTTCGCATTCTTCCTCATAGGTCGAATACATATAGGCGGTATTAGTCGCAAATTCTGCAGCACAAGTATCTACTCGCTTATAGACCGGGCGCACGTTCAATGCCTGACGGAAGGCGCGCACAGCATGCTGGTCAGTGCCCAACAGCTTGGCCAAACGACGATCGGAGAAACCACGACGCTTGAGCTGATAAAGGCTATCTCTGTCCAGATCAGCCAGACTCTTGCCTTTCAGCACCTGCTCACGCTTGATGATGTCTTCCAGTTGAACGAGGAACCATGGGTCTATCTTGGATAATGCAAACACCTGATCAACGGTCATACCAGCGCGGAATGCATCACCCACATACCAGATACGCTCAGGACCTGGCTCACCGAGCTCCTTCTGGATCTGGTCGATATCAGTAGTTTTCTCATCCAGGCCATCCACACCCACTTCCAAGCCGCGCATGGCTTTCTGGAATGACTCCTGGAACGTGCGGCCGATCGCCATGACTTCGCCGACGGACTTCATCTGCGTGGTCAGGCGTGAATCTGCCTGCGGGAATTTCTCAAACGCAAAACGTGGCACCTTGGTCACTACGTAATCTATGGACGGCTCGAAAGACGCTGGGGTAGCGCCACCAGTGATTTCATTCTTGAGTTCGTCCAGCGTATAGCCTACTGCTAGCTTGGCAGCCACCTTGGCGATCGGAAAACCAGTTGCTTTGGACGCCAGCGCTGAAGAGCGTGAGACGCGCGGATTCATCTCAATGACGATCATGCGACCATCGTTCGGGTTAATGGCGAATTGCACGTTAGAACCGCCGGTATCCACACCAATCTCGCGCAGCACTGCCAGCGAGGCATTGCGCATGATCTGGTATTCCTTGTCAGTCAGGGTTTGGGCTGGCGCCACAGTGATGGAATCACCAGTATGCACACCCATAGGATCAAGGTTCTCGATAGAGCAGATGATGATGCAGTTATCCTTGCTATCACGCACTACTTCCATCTCGTATTCTTTCCAGCCAAGCAGCGACTCTTCGATCAGCAGTTCGTTGGTGGGGGAAGCCTCCAGACCACGCTCGCAGATAGCCAGAAATTCTTCACGGTTGTAAGCAATACCGCCGCCGCTACCACCCATGGTGAATGAAGGGCGGATAATCGCTGGGTATCCGATAGAAGCCTGCACTTGCAGCGCTTCTTCCAGGCTGTGAGCAACCGCTGATTTTGCAGAGCCGAGGCCGATCTTGGTCATTGCACGCTTGAATTTCTCGCGATCCTCAGCCTTGTCGATAGCTTCCTTGCTGGCGCCTATCAATTCCACGTTGTACTTCTGTAGTACGCCATGCTTATCCAGATCCAGTGCGCAATTCAGTGCAGTCTGGCCGCCCATGGTAGGCAGCAGAGCGTCCGGGCGTTCCTTGGCGATGATTTTCTCCACCACTTGCCAGGTCACAGGCTCAATATAGGTTGCATCGGCCATTTCCGGATCAGTCATGATGGTAGCCGGATTGGAATTCACCAGAATGACGCGGTAACCTTCTTCTCGCAACGCCTTACAGGCTTGCGCACCAGAATAGTCAAACTCGCAAGCCTGACCGATCACAATCGGGCCTGCGCCTATAATCAATATACTTTTAATGTCTGTGCGTTTTGCCATAGTTTATTGCTGCTTGTGCTGTTTCATGAGAGCGATGAAGCGATCGAACAGGTAACTCATTTCCGTTGGGCCCGGACTGGCTTCTGGGTGACCCTGGAAGCTGAATGCAGGCTTGTCTGTTCTACTGATACCTTGCAGACTACCATCGAACAGGGATACATGCGTTGCCCGGAGGTTTGCCGGCAAAGTTGCTGCATCCACTGCAAAGCCGTGGTTTTGGCTGGTAATAAATACGCGCCTGTCATCTATATCCTGAACAGGATGATTGGCACCGTGGTGACCAAACTTCATCTTCAGTGTTTTTGCTCCAGATGCCAATGCCAACAACTGATGGCCAAGACAGATACCAAAAACTGGCAAACCTGTTTCAACGATACTCGCGATCGCATTGATTGCATAATCACATGGCTCTGGATCGCCAGGCCCATTAGACAGGAACACGCCGTCTGGATTCAGGGCGAGTGCTTGCTCTGCAGTAGCTTGGGCAGGCAACACGGTTACCTTGCAGCCACGGCTCACCAGCATACGCAGGATGTTGCGCTTAACACCATAATCGAAAGCCACCACATGCAATTGCCCACCTTCGGCTTTGCCGTACCCTGAATCAAGCTGCCATTCAGTTTGATCAAATACGTATGAATCCTTGGTGCTGACCACTTTTGCCAGATCCATACCAGCCAAACCAGGGAAGGCACGAGCCAGCTCAAGCGCTTTGGCCTCATTGTCTTCACCGGCGACAATGCAGCCGGCCTGCGCGCCCTTTTCACGCAAAAT
>CAYXMC010000227.1:0-3337 GCA_964466095.1 uncultured Methylophilaceae bacterium
GATCTCGGGAGATCTGGCCATAATCCAGACATAATCACGCGCGGTTCTGGCAATCACCGCAGTGTCGTATTGCTCATCCAGATAACTGATTATAAATTCTGACTTAACGGGCCATATGAACTGCATTTTCCATTCAGCATTGCCTGTCGCTGGTACCACATATCCCCGTGGGTTGTATTGTTTGGCTGGGCCATCAAAACTTTCTTTGTTAAAAGTGAATGTTGTTGCAATAGTCCCATCAGAGTCGAGTCGGTATGATTCGACCGCGTTGTAGATGTTTTTCTCAATCAAGGTTGGTATACAAGCAATCACGTACCATTTACCCATGAATCTGTTGATATCAACATCTTGCGCACGAGGTATGGCAATCGGATTGCTGCTGCAGCCGCTGACCAAGCCCCCCAAGAGGGCTGCTACCCAGGTTTTTCTATAACAATCTTTCATGTTTCCCCACTCAACGTAATTTATAACTCACCACATAACCCTCGGGCGTAATCGATCTGAGGGCTAACCATTTCTTGTTAGCGTCATACCAAAGCTCAATATTCATTTTGGGAGCTTCCAGCTTGTATCGTTCTGCTTCCTGCTGCTGTCCACGAACATCAATCAGCTCTTTGCCAATAAAACGTATGTTCACATCGAGCCACTCACCGGTTTGCGGGTTGAGCAGCTTGGTTTGCTTAAGGATGCCAGGGTTCCAATACGCAAAGGTCATTGGGCAATCCGTGATGGTCTGCTTGCCTTTAGGGCCTTCAACCACAAATGAACCTGCTGATACACTCCCTTTAACCACTGAAACTTCCCGATTCTCCTCGGTGCGCGCTTCGATTTTGTTCAGACAATTCCCTTGCCAGGACTCTTTGGCTTGATGGAAATATTGATAAGCGTTAATAAACAGAAATTTGACGTTGAATTTGGCAATGCTAGTGAGCTGTTTGGCATCTCCATTTTCTGTCAGGCTGAAAACATGCTCACCCATTTCCTTGCCGTCAAGATAGGCGATAAACGGCCATTCCGCTGCCTTTGATTGCATGGAAATGAGTGAAAATAAAAAAATAATTGCTATTTTTTTCATTAAGTTATTTTATTAATTTAATGTTGAATCTTGGAAAAAAAGCAGGGGTAGACTTTATGTATTCAATATATTCTGGGCGTCGCTGAGCAATGTCCTTTTCTAGAAGAACAACCCCGCTGAATTTCAACAAAAGGAATGTCATTAACAATGGAGAAATCAGGCTCCACCATCCACCTGCAGCGCAGGCAAACAGATAAAAACTCCACCAGATGCAGAACTCTCCAAAATAATTAGGATGTCTGCTCAATTTCCACAGCCCCTGTTTCATGACTTTGCCTTTATTATTCGGGTCAGCTTTAAAGCGACTGAGTTGCCAATCTGCAACTGACTCCCAGAAAAATCCAATGGCCCAAAGCAAGATCGCCGCTGTATCAAGCAAACCCAACTCGGCTGTACTAGGCATGATAAAAGCCAGGGGTAGAGAAATAAGCCAGGCAAGTATGGCCTGAAAAACAAAAATGATATAAAAACTTTTCCACCAGAATCCGGGTTGATTGTTGCTGCGAATTGTCTGGTAACGGTGGTCTTCAGCCTTGCCTGAGTTACGCAGTGTCAGGTAGATACTAAGCCTGAGCGCCCATACAGCCAACAGAGCGAATACAAGTATTGTGCGGTCAGATATTACTTCCGTCTGATAGAAGTAAAAGCTACCTGCAAGCAGGAAAAACAGGCTCCACATACTGTCCACCAATGTGACGTTGTGTCTCCATACACTGATGACCCATCCAGCAAGGCCAAAACCAAGCATGGGTAGGAGAGAGAGCAGGTAGGATTCCCAACGCATTTAAATCGCCTCGGATGGTTGTCTATATTCAGCGTACCCATCAAATTTAGATGAGAGCCATAGCAGAAAAGGCATCATCAGTGCCCAGCCAACAGCAAGGGTAGCAAGCAAGTGAAATGGTGCCAGCATGGTGATAGCACCTAATTTTTCAGCAGCAACATAAGCAAGCGGGCCACCAAGTCCACCAAATAACACTGCTAAAAATTGACGTTTTTTCATCCAGCGCATGCTGACATTGAGCGTGGTGGCAAATATCGCCCACAAAGACAGCATCCACCCGGGTACTAGCCAGACTGGCCAGGCACTTGCCGGATAGGATATCCACTGCATGCTAAGCAAAAACTGATCAAACGAACCGCCAAGTATGACAGCCAGCAATATCAGACACAGTTCAGCACTCATAAAATGCGCTCGCAAAAGATGCCAGCCAATCAAACACGCGACAAGCAATGGGCCAAGCCAGGGCAATGCATAGGCTGCGCCTAGCACACATGCAAACCAGCCGATTTGAAAACTGATGAAGTTAATCAGTATCATGGGGTCTTAGTGACTGGTTTTTCAAAAAGATAGTGGCTGACCCACCACTCTTGACCATCATTAAAGCCAAACAGCTCTGCACATGCCATAAAGAAAATACGCCAGCGGTTACGCCACTTTTCAACTTCATGATCGCCGTAAGCAGCTGACAATATGCTAGTCAGTGACTGGTGATGAATATCCATGTTTTCTAGCCAGGCGTTTGCTGTTTTTTCATAGTGAGTGCCGTCCCAGCGCCAGCGTTTAATAAGTTTAAGTTCGTTCTGAAAATGCAAGGGCAGGTCGTCACTCGGCATGATTCCGCCTGAAAAAAAGAACTGACTCATCCAGTCATCAGGGCCTGACACCTTGAATTCATATGGACACAGGCGGTGAACAAAGATGTGCTTGAAGAACTTGCCGCCGGGCTTTAACCATTCTGCGACTCTGGAATAAAGTACTTTGTAATTACGCATGTGTTCGAACATTTCAATTGACACGACACGATCAAATTGATGGCTAATCTGGAAATCGCGCGGATTGAAATAATTCATATCACAAGTTAGAACACGAATATTACTCAAGCCTCTAGCCGCTGCTGTATTCATGATGAATTCACGTTGTGAATTAGAATTGGAAACAGCCACTATCGTGCTGTCTGGATAATTTGCTGCCATCCATAAAGTCCATGAACCCCAGCCGCAACCGAGTTCAAGTATATGCTGACCGTTTGCCAAGTCTGCATGCTCCGCACTTTTCTGCAATGCAAGCAGCTCCGCTTGCTCCAGAGTTTGAGTGCTTTCATCCCAATAGCAGCTGCTATATTTACGATTGGGCCCCAAACAGAATCGGTAAAACGCAGCGGGTACCTCGTAGTGCTGCTGGTTAGCCATTTCGGGTACAGGGGCAATCACAGATTTGTCCATCGCATCTAAAAATGATTGCTGCTCGTCTGCTGCAAT
>CAYXMC010000228.1:0-3337 GCA_964466095.1 uncultured Methylophilaceae bacterium
CGATGAATGGTTGTTGAATCCGTATTTTGATACGGCCCGTGGTATTGATGTCCACGCACGCGTTGGTGAGGATGAAATGGCGACCAAGGTGGAGGCTTTACTCGAAAAAATCCGACGTAAATATCAGGAATATGGTGTTGAGCAAGACCCATTTGTTATCGTCAAGGCGGATGCTGGAACCTACGGTATGGGAATCATGACCGTGAAAAGCCCTGATGATGTGCGAGACCTTAATCGTAAACAGCGCAACAAGATGTCTGTGGTCAAAGAAGGCCTGCAAGTACGTGAGGTGATTATTCAGGAAGGAGTCTATACCTTTGAGAGTATCAACGATGCGGTAGCAGAACCCGTGGTTTACATGATGGATCACTTTGTTGTTGGTGGGTTTTATCGTGTGCATACCGGCCGTGCGGTAGACGAGAACCTGAATGCGCCTGGCATGCATTTTGTTCCGCTTGCCTTTGAAGCCTCTTGCTCACTTCCTGATCGCAGTGGGGCGCCAGATGCAGTCCCCAACCGTTTTTATGCATATGGCGTAGTTGCCCGTTTAGCCTTGCTGGCAGCAGCGATTGAGCTGGAAGAGAACGATCCGGAACAATAAACATGCGTATTGTTTTTATCCTCGACCCAATTGTCAGCCTCAAGGT
The DNA here is from genome assembly GCA_964466095.1 of uncultured Methylophilaceae bacterium. Classification (GTDB taxonomy): domain Bacteria; phylum Pseudomonadota; class Gammaproteobacteria; order Burkholderiales; family Methylophilaceae; genus CAYXMC01. The sequence continues at coordinate 648 of CAYXMC010000228.1, forward strand.
GTATAAAGACACCAGCATTGCCATCATGCGCGAGGCTGCAGCGCGCGGGCATGACTTACTGGTAGCGATGCAGGAAGACTTATATCTGCAGCACGATCAAGTTTATTTGAGGGTTTGTCCATTCAGGTTTAAAGACGGTGAAATCTGGTATGAGCTTCTTGCGCCTTATGAGGCAAGGCCAGCAGAGTTTGATGCAGTGCTGATGCGAAAAGACCCGCCTTTTGACAATGAATACCTCTATAGCACCTATCTACTGGAATTGGCGGCGAACCAAGGTGCGCGGGTCTTTAATGACCCACAAACTATACGCAGCTGGAATGAGAAATTATCCGTTGCAAGATTCCCGCAGTTTGCTCCAGATTTTTTGGTGACGCGGGACAATCAACGGATACGTGATTTTCTCGCTGAGCATGGCGATATCGTCGTCAAGCCACTGGATGGCATGGGTGGTAGCAGTGTATTCAGGTTGACTACGCACGATCATAATCTGGGGGTGATTCTGGAAACAATCACCGATTTTGGGCAAAGAACAGTGATGGCGCAAAAATATCTCCAAGCGATTCGTCATGGCGATAAACGAATTATTGTGATTGACGGGGAGCCTTTGCCATACAGTTTGGCCCGCATTCCCAAAGCTGGAGAAACCCGGGGCAACCTCGCCGCAGGCGGTACTGGCGTCGCGCAGCCATTGACGCAGCGCGATAAAGAGATCGCTGTCACTGTCGGCAAGGTATTGAAGCAGGAAGGCTTGTTCTTGGTTGGGTTAGATGTAATTGGCGAGCATCTGACTGAAATCAATGTTACTAGCCCGACTGGCATGGTGGAAATCGCTGCACAAACTGATTGCAACCCAGCTGCAGTTTTTATGAATGCACTAGAGGGTAGATGCGTTTCTGCCTGATTCTGTTTTGCCTGCTTTTAAGCAGTTGCGCACGTGAGCCTTTGTATCAAACCCAGGGTTATGTGTTTGGTACTCTGGTTGATATCAGTATTTATGGGGAGCGAGAAGAAAAGGCAAAAGTTCTGGCTGATCATGTGATGCGCGATTTTCAGCGCATACACGAGCAGTTACATGCATGGCAGCCTGATAGTGAATTAAGTCGGTTAAATCAGGCCATTAAGAACGGTGAGCTATTCAATCCAAGTCCAGAGTTGGCAGAAATCATTGCAGATGCCAGTCAATTTTATCAACAGTCTGATGGACTGTTTAATCCGGCAATCGGAGGCTTAATCCAGCTTTGGGGGTTTCAACGGGATGAGTTCAGGCCTGTAGAGATTGATTCTAAAAAGATTAGCGGATTAGTCGCACAACAACCTTCCATGCTGGATATCAATATACAAAATGGCATCGCCAGCAGCCGCAACCGCTATGTGCAGCTTGATTTGGGTGGGTACGCAAAGGGTTATGCTTTGGATAGGGCTGCTACTTATCTACGGCAGCAAAATGCACAACATGCACTGATTAATATAGGTGGCAATATTCTAGCGTTGGGGCAGCATGGCAAAAAGCCCTGGAGAGTAGGCATACAGCATCCGCGGAAACCCGGCCCGATAGCGACACTGGATTTGCCAGATGGTTGGGCAATCGGTACTTCCGGTGACTACCAGCGCTATTTTGAGCTGGGCGGCAAACGCTATTGTCATATCATAGATCCCCGTACAGGTTACCCTGCTGATAAAACCCAGGCTGTCACCATACTGGTTGCTCCGGGTGAGCATAGTGGAACCTTATCTGATGTGGCATCTAAACCTCTATTCATAACTACCCAAAGCAAGCTTGAAGTTGCCAGAAAGTTTGGAATTGAAAATATTCTGCTGGTGGATGCAAACGGACAAATTTTTGTAAGCAAGCCAATGAACATCCGCCTAGACTGGACGGAGCATGATGTCAAAACCCAAATTCTGGAATAAGCATCTGTTAAGTTATCTAAAGTCAGGTGACTGGTTGATCCTGATGCTATCTGTCATGGCAATTGTCGTGGTGTTTAAGGTTTTTTGGCATGTAGAGCCAGCTACCAAGTTGCGGATACGAAGTGGCGAAAAGATTTATGCGATCTTGAGTCTCGATCAGAGTCGAGTGCTTGAAGTGCCAGGTGAACTTGGTTCATCGCGTATTGTTATTGCCAATGGTCAAGTGCGGTTTGAGCAATCGCCATGCAGTAATCAGTATTGCGTGCATCAAGGCTGGTTAAAGCATGGAGGGGAAGTTGCTATTTGTCTGCCTAACCGTGTCAGCCTGGAATTACTAGGTGGACAAAAAAATTATGACTCGCTCAACTACTGACCACAAAATCATTATCACTACTAATATGCGGGATCATCAGGTCGCAAAACTTGCTGCCTTGGCCATAGGCTTGCACCTCATTGAGGCATTGGTGCCATCCCCGTTGCCTGGAGTAAAGCCCGGGATTGCCAATATTGTCACTCTGTACGTTTTGTATCGTTTCGATTTTGCCACAGCGGCTTGGGTAAGCCTGTTAAGGGTATTTGCTGTAGCGTTGCTTTATGGGCAATTCATGACGCCCACTTTTGTTCTTAGTTTGAGTGGGGCACTGTCCAGTCTCGTGGTACTTTTCTTTGCAGCCAAATTATCCAAAGCGTGGTTCGGGCCAGTATCTCTCAGTTTGTTTGCCGCATTTGCGCATATTGCTGCACAACTTGCAATAGTTCGCATATGGTTGATTCCACAT
>CAYXMC010000229.1:0-3306 GCA_964466095.1 uncultured Methylophilaceae bacterium
CGGCATCAGCCTGAATGCTTCCGCTGGTAATTTTGGTGCAATCTCGCGCTCAGTTTCCGCCGGCGTGGCAGAGAAATATTTTGAGCTGTTTGCTGTTGCTTCTGAAGATAGTAACGATGGTTACAGCAAGAAAGACTCCACTGGCAAACGCGATGAGACTACCAGCACTTCCCAACGTATCCAGCTTAAATTAAAACCAACGGATTACTTGCGCTTTAACCTTGAAGGCGGTGCCTCACGCAGCGATACCCGTTATGTGAACCCATTAACGATTGCTCAATTCAAGGCTGATCACAGACAAAACGGCGGTGCCGCCCCTTATACCCATCAGGGACTGGATACCGACACGTGGCGTATCGGTACCGAATATGACATTAGCGACAAATGGAAGATCACGGCTAACCATATTGATGAAAGAAAACTGTCTGATTTCATTACTTTCAACAACCAATTGAATTACAAATATCAGTCCAACGACATTGCTCTGAGTTATCAGGGCGATGCTCTAAGCACGATTGTCGGTATGCAAAAATTCGATGGCGTACGTGACGCAGCTGCCAATTTTTTTGGCCCTGCTAACAAGACGAGCAAGGACAATACTGGTTACTTCGCGCAGGCGGAATACCGCTTCGACGCATTTACCGTCTCTGCTGGCGCCCGCCGCGAGAAAGTGGAATATGCCTACAACCCAAGCAACAGCGCTACGCTCAAGGATGAACAGAAACTGGATGCCTGGGACCTAGGTGTGAACTACCGTTTCAATCAAGCATTCAGCACGTTCGCCAATCACAATCAGGCATTTCAGGCACCAGATGTGGATCGCTTCTTCATGGCAAACCCGTTGGTATTTGGTGGTCCTTCCATTTTCAATGGCTTTATCAAGCCAGCAAAGTCCAACACCACCAACATCGGCTTCAATCACGTGGTGTCCAATAATCGCCTAAAGGCCACTCTGTTCTATGCGGATGTAGACAATGAAATCTATTTCAACCCGTTTACCTTTGCCAATACCAATCTTGACCAAACCCACAAATATGGCTTTGAGATACAGGATCATTGGCAGATTACGGACAAGCTGAGTAGCGCCATCATCTATACCCACACCCGCGCTGTCATCGACAAAGACACCAGTGGTGCCGGTGCCAACGGACAGGAAGTGCCGGGCGTGCCCAAGCATACTGCCAACGCCAACCTGAACTACAAGCCGTGGGAAAACACCAACATCAACATTAGCCACAGTTGGCGCTCTCAAGCTTATGCAATTGGCGATTTCAATAACTCATTGCCGGAAAAACAAGCAGATTTCCATTCCACCAATGCAGCCTTCAGTTATCAGTACAAAAACCTGCAGTGGTTTGCCTCTGTCAGCAATATCTTCGAGCACAAAAACGGCTTGTATATTCGCGATGATTTTCCGACTGCCAATCAGGTATCGGTCTACCCGGTTGATTTTTCCCGCACTTGGCGCGTTGGCATGAAGGCTGATTTCTAAACAACAGGTCTGATTCTGCATGGAAAATCGGCATACTTACTCAAGTATGCCGATCAAAATGTTATGATTCAGGGTATTGAGTCACAGGAACCAAGGAAAGCACATGAACGCTATTGTTAAAAAACTACCATCAGCCCAACATCTGGCCATTGCAGCAGCCATTGCATTTTTCATGCTGCTGACCCGTGGCAGTCATGTCGTAAGCGCAGTATCCCTGCCAGATGCCAGCCTTGCGCTGCTATTGCTGGGTGGTCTTTATCTGGGCCGTGCCACTTGGTTTTTGCTGTTTATTGCCTTAGCAACTGCGATTGACTTTGGTGCTGCCTCGATTGATTCCCTGCAAGGCTTTTGCCTGACCGATGGCTATTGGGGCATGGTGCCTACTTATGCAGTCATGTGGCTGGCTGGTCGCTGGCTGGCAAAACGTGCTGATGCTTATGCCACATTGCCATATGCCACAGCAGGGGTAATCAGCACCGTGCTGGCTTTTGTCATCTCTACACAAACTTACTACCTGTTCTCCCATCGCTTTCCAGACGCTGGCATTATCGAATCCATGAAACACGGCTGGGAATATTTGCCAGCCTATCTTGGCTACACTGCTATGTATCTTGCGGTTGTCTGGGCTGCTGTGCGTTTGCTACGTCAGGTCAAACTGGCAAAAACTGCCAAAGTTTAACCAATGATGATCATCCAAGGTCGCCCAGTTTCTGGTGCGGCCTTTTTTTCTGCCTGTAGATTGTTGACTCATGAATAACTCCAAGCATGCATTCTCCGCAATCGAGATAGATGCCGTTTACCGGGCAATTGCCGAGCGCCGGGATATGCGGCATTTTGTCCCGGGGGCAGTAGATGCCAAAATTCTGGGTAAACTGCTGGCTGCCGCACATCATGCCCCCAGTGTTGGGCTAATGCAGCCTTGGCGCTTTATCCGGATCACGGATACGACTATCCGGCAGCAGATTTATGATCTGGTGCAGGATGAACGCATTAAGACCGCCCATGCACTAGGGGAACGCGAAGCTGAATTCATGCGGCTCAAGGTCGAGGGTATCCTGCAATGTGGCGAGATTCTGGTTGCTACCTTGTGCGACCGCCGCGAAGCTTATATCTTTGGCCGCCGCACACTGCCGGAGATGGATCTGGCATCCGTGGCCTGCGCTATCCAGAATATCTGGCTGGCTGCCCGTGCAGAAGGTCTGGGCATGGGCTGGGTTTCCATGTTTGACCCCATTGCACTTTCCCGCCTGCTGAACATCCCGGAGGGCGCAAAACCTGTCGCCATTCTCTGCATAGGACATGTAGAGGCTTTTTACCCGGCCCCCATGCTGGTGGAAGAAGGCTGGGCCACAGAAAAACCATTGTCAGATCTGGTGATGGAAAATTCCTGGCAAACAAAATGACAGGTTTGCCACAAAGAATCGTCTGCCTGACCACAGAAACCACCGAGGTGCTGTACCTGCTTGGCGAGCAGCACAGAATCGTTGGCATATCCGGCTATACCACACGTCCACCTATTGCCCGCAAGGAAAAACCAAAAGTTGCCGCTTTCACCAGCGCCAAAATCGACAAGATACTAGCACTGCAGCCAGACCTTGTTATCGGTTTTTCCAACTTGCAGGCCGCCTTCCCACATCATAAGCGTAACCTCCTTTCCTTTTTTTCCCAAACATATGCACACATGATCGCACATTCTTCTCATTCTCTGTGCCCTCTCTTTTTCAAACAGGCGATGCAGCGGCCGGCAAGAAGAAGCCCAAGAAGTTGGAGGCTATTTCCGCCGCCGCCAACTTCAACCCGACAGACGGTCTGGC
>CAYXMC010000230.1:0-2123 GCA_964466095.1 uncultured Methylophilaceae bacterium
TTGTATTCGCTCGCGCCTTCGTGCTTCAGCCGCTCTAGCTCCTGCTTGGCCTGCATCACCTCACCTAAGCCCGATTCAACCTCTTCACGTACAGTCTTGTTAGCGTCCAGCTCTGGCTCCTGCGGCAGATAGCCAATTGAGATGCCGGGCTGATGCTGCACCTCTCCCTCGAACTCCTTGTCGGCATTAGCCATGATACGCAACACTGTAGATTTACCCGAGCCGTTGAGGCCGAGCAGGCCGATTTTGGCACCCGGGAAGAAAGAAAGAGAAATATCCTTGATGATTTGCCGCTTGGGCGGGACGATTTTGCTCACACGGAGCATGGACATTACATATTGGGCCATGATGACTGTATGGAAATTAAAGTAAACGGAAAGGCTGCTAGCTTAATGCAATGCGGCGGAATTTGGTATCTGCTGGTTTTTTGTGTCGTGTTTTTACGCTGATTTTTCAGAATAGGCGACCACGCAATTTCGCCCCTGCTGTTTGGCACAGTACAAGGCGCGGTCCCCAGCTTCTACCAATGCCTGAAATTCTGTATCGTATGGTTGAGATACAGCCACACCAATACTGATGGTACTTGAGAGTTTATCGTTGTCGAACTTTAGTTCGGTTGCAGCATAGCTCTCACGCAAACGCTCTGCCAGACGGCATGCCTCTGCCTCTGAAGTGCCAGGCAACAAGATACAGAACTCTTCTCCCCCAAAGCGGGCAAAATAATCTTCAGTACGAATAGAGCTGGTTGCCAGTGCAGTAAGCTGACGCAGAACTTCATCTCCCGCCAGATGACCATAACGGTCGTTGATGGATTTGAAATGATCAATATCTATCATCATGACGGCCAGCTGCTCACCCTTTCTGGAGCACCAGGACCAAAGGCGCGCCCCTTCTTCTTCAAGACTGCGGCGATTGAATGCCCCTGTCAGGCTGTCACGCGAAGCCATGCGCTTCAAGTCTGCTGCAAGGCGGTAATTCAGCATCAGCACAAAACCAAACGTCAGGCATAGCTGGGTCATGCATGAAACAAAAAAAGTAGCCGGATTCACTAGCAAATGAGAGTACAGCAGGTATGTGTTAGGGTCGTGAAAGTAAATCGCCAGCGCTCGGCTGATGAGTACCAAGGCTAGTAGTAGAAAGGTATAAGCAGTAAAACGGTAAGCAATATTGAGTGGTTTTTCCACCTTGACCATCAATTGCCGTGCGCAAACGATATTGATCGCGGCGTAAATCAAAGAATTGAGCATGGCACGCATGCCAGGCTTAAAGTCTATGATGGTATACAAAAAACTCACCGCCAAAATCAGGCTAAGAAAAATCCCCACCAACTTCCAGTTTGGCTTTTGCTGCTTGAATACCTGTATGCCAACTAGCTGCAGGCTCATACCGATTCCAAGAAAAAATGCTCCCGCAACAATCAGCCAGCTAGTACCTACAGTTAACTGAAAATAAGCCATGCCCAAGGCAAAGCTCATGAAAAGACTGGCCAGTGCCCAGTAGCGCACACCCCGATTGCTACCCGATTGTATGCCCGCCAATGCCAGCAATCCCGCAAACAGGAAAGTCAGCGCCGAAACAGTCACCATCATGGTACGAATATCAAGATTCATGAGTAATTGTGCAAAAAATTTGAACCGGCTAGTAATACGTTCTAATCAACTAGCTGCAAGTATATAAATCCAGCCTGTAACAGGCTGGCCTTTTTCCATTCTTATTGTCACTTCAGATGTTTCAAGAGGGGCAAACCCATTTTTTGCTGCTAATTGATCGAGATATGTACGGTGATGACGATACCTCGCGTTGACACCAAGTTTATATGGCGAAGCATCTTGCTGATCTTCTGTAATTGCCTCTACCGTGAAAGCAAATATGCCGCTTGGCTTCAATAAGCGTTTGGCTTCATAAAAAATGTCATCCAGCTTACCCAGATAAACGAAAACATCTGCTGCTGTAATGAGGTGGTAATCCTGGTCCGGCTCATTTTGCATCATCTCGCAAATGTCTTTCTGTTCGAGCCTGTTGTATATATTGAGCTGAGCAGCCTTTTCCAACATTTTCCCGGACAAATCTACGCCAACCATTTTGTTGCAAATAGATGCAAGCTCGATACCCGCCAATCCTGT
>CAYXMC010000230.1:2133-3300 GCA_964466095.1 uncultured Methylophilaceae bacterium
AGCCCAAATCCAGCAAGCTGACATCAGCTTTAGGCACAGAGTCTATGTGGCTGATTTTTCCTGCCAGAATTTTGGGGATCTGATACCCCAGTTTATCAACCAGAGCGTGTTCAAACGTACTGGCAAAATCATCAAATAGCTTTTCAACATAGGCTTGTGGAGCTACATCTGACTGATTTCCTTGCAGCGCATTGATCAGATGAAGCACGGCTGCATTTTCGGGCTCTAACTCATATACGCGTTTGTAGTACTTAAGTGCTGCATCAACATTCCCCTGCTCAAGTTGAATATTACCTAGCATGTGATTTACTTCAGCTAATTCAGGGTTAATCCCCAAAACTTGTCTGGCGTATTTCTCTGCTTCTATCATGCGTTTCTGCTGAAAGCATAATTTGGCCAATAAAAGGACTGCATCCAGAAACTGTGTATTCAAATTCACAGCGTGTTGCAAATTGATGATTGAATTGGTGATATCTCCAGTTTTTTCCTGCGCTAGGGCAAGATTGAAATAAGCATCTGTGAATTTATCGCTGCTTTTGACTGCGGCTTGATATGCTTGAATTGCTTCAGGCAATTGGTCAGTCTGAAAATACAAATTTCCAAGAACATAGTGCAACATCGCGGACTCTGGAAAAAACTTCAGCCCTTGTTTAGCAATCGACTTTGCCTCTTCTACTTGGCCTGATTGAAAATGCAGAAAACATAAATCTGGATATGCCGCTTCCAGAGTTGGTTCTAATTGCAAGGCAGTATTGAATTCATGTTTTGCCTCGGTCAATCTTCCATGAACGAAATGTTCATAGCCAATACAATAGTGAGGCAAAGCCAAAGCTGAATCTAACTTAATTGCTTCGCGTGCTGCATGTGAGGATTCACTGTAATTACCTATAAGCTTATAAGCAAAAGCTAAGGCACTCAGGATACTGGCATCCGGGCCTTCTTCATTCAGAATTTGTGAGTAGTGTTGGATGGCAGTATTAAAATCGCCATTAATCAGAAATGAATCTGCCAGTGTCTTGCGTTGATCTATCTTGCTCTTATCAACTGGGGGTGTCGTTTTCTTCAAAAACGAAAAAAAGGAATTAAGGTTGAATTTTTTCATCACAGTTTCAGAACCAGAACATTGGTTACTTCATCAACCAAATCAAACTCGTAACCAGCGTTCCT
>CAYXMC010000231.1:0-3294 GCA_964466095.1 uncultured Methylophilaceae bacterium
GCAAATCGCTGAGCTAGCCACTATGCAACCATTCAATCCTTTTGACCCTCAACTCAAAGCCGACCCTTATGCGCTGTTCAAGCAATATCGCGAGAACGCTCCTGTTTCGCTGGGCTGTAGCACTTCGCCCGGATATGCTGACACTTGGTATTTCTTCGGATTTGAAGAAGCAAGGCAGTTACTACGCTGCAAGCTCTCAGAGCCGGGAAAGCGTGCAGAATCCGCACTAACGCACGCTGATGCCAGAAGCCAAATATGGAAGCACCTATCTGGCTGGCCACTGTTTCAGGATCCGCCAATACACACCCATCGCCGCGCCCTGCTGGCTGGCGCATTTCGAGAACCAGCCTTGGCAAGGCTGCAATACGCGCATAAACAGCACGCAGAAGATCTATTACAGCAGTTTCACCGAAGAGGCCATCAGCAGATAGATATCGTTACCGAGTTTGCTTACCCGCTTGCTGTGGGTGCTATCTCCCGTGTATTGGGCATACCCGCACCAGATACAACCTGGTTTAAGGCGATTACGCGCAAAATTTCTGATGTGCTTGATTTGGGTTATGTGGAAGCAGCCTATGAGCCCGGACTGGAGGCGTTAAAAGCATTGATTGCCTATGTCGAAGAGATGATTATTTGGAAATCCACGCATCTGGGAGATGACTTGTTATCCGCCCTCATCCTTCCAGACAAAGGCTCGCCACAACTGTCAGCCGAAGTGCTGACTCAAATGGTCACACAGATATTGTTTGCAGGGCAGGAAACAGTAGCAGATGGGATAGGCAATGGCGTTTTTGCCTGCATGGAACAGCCGGAGCAATTAGCCTTACTAAGAAGCAAGCCCGAACTTCTGGCAAATTTCACCACTGAAGTTTTACGCTACCGTAATCCCGTATTATTTACCGGCTCACGCATACTGGAAGAAGCTTTCACCTGTGGAGACATCAGCATAAAGGCCGGAGAGCCTACTATTATTGCTCTTGCAGCTTGCAACCGAGATTCAAGACGTTTTACAGCACCAGACCAGTTTAATATTCAACGCGATCTTGGTGGGACAGAATTATCTTTCGGCCATGGCATCCATTATTGTCTGGGAGCACATCACGCCCGGCAAGTGATGCAAGTAGGGTTTGCAGCCTTATTGCAGCACCTGCCTGCAGAGTGGCAACTGGCAAGCCCGGTCAACTGGCGACCCAACAGCGTACTCAACGGTCCACTGCACCTAAAACTGGCACTCAACTGAATTAGGCCAGCTCGGAGAGACAATCCTCAAATTTAGCGCGCGACCCAATTGGAAGCTTATCCATATAGCTGAAAGTCACTTGATATGGATATGCCCAGGCCTTCTGGATGGCTTGTTTGATGCTGGCTTCTACTTCTGGTGAATATTGCAGTCCACCAGCACCTACCCGCACTTCAATTGCATCAAGCGCTTTCTGAACATATTGCACCTGCCTGACCACTGGCATCTTCTGGTAAACCTCAGGCTGAAAACGCGGAATCACCGGCCAGAATTTGCTGCCATCAGGCCGCATAAACATATTACGGGCACGTCCGGCTATTGATTTCAAAGTCATTAAGCCGCGCCCACATTCACAGGGCTGGCCTACCTCAGCATAGTCGCCGATTGCATAGCGAATAAGCGGTTTTGCAAAGTTCACCAGTGTCGTCACTACTACACGTCCGGTTTCTCCCGGATTGCATGGCTGGTTCTTCTCATTAAGGACTTCCAGCAGAATATGCTCGGACTGGACATGATAATGCTTGCCACCCGGGCATTGCAGTGCCAGATAACCGACCTCTTCAGCACTGTATATATCTACAACCTCAACACCCCAAGCAGCTTTGCAAAACGGGCGTAAGTCATTAGAGATTTTTTCGCCGAGAGTTCTCACTTGTTTAAGGCTAGGCAGGCTAATGCCATGCGTCATGCAGTGTTCTGCAAGGGCAGCAATATTGCTTGGGTAGCTCAACAGGTAAGCAGGCTGCTCCTGCTTCAGCCAAATAATCTGGTCGGCAATGGTATTACGCACATCCAGCACAACAGATGGCCCTTGCTGGCTAAACATGGAAGTGGCCATGCCCCAATTATCGGAAACGCCAGCAAAGTCGAGCCCGACGCGCCCCTGTTCAAAATAGCGGATGGCCGCCAACTTGGTGGAAATATCCCGCTTATGCCAGAGATGATCACGCAGGGTATAGGCCATCCAGAATAGCTGGGTGATCGCAGTGGTGCGCACTTCTATAGGCCGACCTGTTGAGCCGGAAGTCATACCTTTGCTCACAGGCTGATGCTCTTGTGGGATGACTGCACTCTCGAGCAAACTACCAGCCTCTTGCACCTGCTTGCGCTCAAGTATGGGAATGTTCTGCCAGATCTCTTCAGTCATCGGCTGATCTTTGGGCAAGTCTCTCAGCGTTTGTGTGTAATAAGGCACATGCTTGGCAGCATGGCTTAATAACAAACGCGCCTGTTGAAACTGCAAAGCACGCATATCTGCTGGGCTATACCACTGACTTCTTTCCAGTTGGTACTGCATAGCCATCAGCATGGCATGCTGTAGCGATGGTATGGCCGGCCATTGCAAGCTAGGGGCAACGCTAGTCAGCAATGGCTCAGTCATCTGAAGGTAGCTAGTAAGTACCAGCCTGAATGAATTCGATCTTGTACCCGTCCGGGTCCTGAATAAAGGCAATCACAGTCGTGCCGTGCATCATAGGGCCAGCCTCACGCAGCACCTTGAGTCCAGCCTTTTTCACATCGTCACAGGCTTTGTAGGCATCAGGCACCTCAATCGCAATATGTCCATAAGCTGTTCCCATTTCATAGGACTCAACACCATAGTTATAGGTCAGCTCAATGACAGTATGGTCGATTTCATCGCCATAGCCGACAAATGCCAGTGTGAATTTTCCATCTGGATAATCCTGCTTACGCAGGACTTTCATGCCCAATACCTTGGTATAAAAGTCGATCGAGCGTTCCAGATTGCCAACGCGTAGCATGGTATGCAGTATGCGCATTTTAGTGTCCTTATTTTCCTTGCAGTTTCAGAAATTTTTGCATCAGCTGATCTTTGCTTTCCTTCCAGTCAGGATCAAATGGAATGCAATCAATCGGGCAAACCTGCTGACATTGTGGCTTATCGAAATGCCCCACGCATTCAGTACAGCGATTGTGATCAATCACGTAAATCTCCGGGCCTTGTGAAATGGCATCATTAGGGCATTCCGGCTCGCATACATCGCAATTGATGCACTCATCAGTAATCATTAAAGCCATCTTACTATTCCTGC
>CAYXMC010000232.1:0-3289 GCA_964466095.1 uncultured Methylophilaceae bacterium
ATCAGCCAGGCTGAATATGAGCGAAATGTTAAGGATTTTGGCGAAGATGTTGCCAAGAATCTGCATATTCCAGATGCCGAGAAGAACTTGATCGCACAGGCGCAGCTCGGTAACTACGATACTGATGAAAGTAATCTGACTGAAATGGACGCATTGGTTGCCTATTTGCAAATGCTGGGCACTCTGGTCGATTTCAAGAAGTACGACGACGATTACTTCGTTAAATATCGTTAAGACTGAGTAGCAATATGGAGTGGTTACTCTGGTTTACCAAGTTTGAGAACACCAAGCCCTTGTCCTTGGTGATCTTCTTCGCGCTGTTCTGCGGCATCGTGGCTTATCTCTACGGCAGCCGGCAGCGTGGTGAAAAGATTGAGCAATTTAAGAATATTCCATTGCAAGATGATGGAGTGGAGAAATAATCATGAGTCAGGATAAAACTAAAGCACCAACCACTACAGGCCACGTCTGGGACGAGGACTTGCAGGAGTTGACCAATCCATTACCTAATTGGTGGATCTACGGCTTTTATATCACTTTTGTATTCACTATTGTCTACTGGCTGTTTTACCCGGCTTGGCCTATCGGCAGCAATTACACCAAGGGTGTGCCAGGCCTGAACAGCATTACCTATACTGCTACCACAGTAGAAGGTAAGGAAGTCGAGAAGACTACCCACTGGAATATGCGCTCAAAGTTCATGGTGGAAATGAATGAGCTGCATACTTCTCAGAAGCAATGGTTCGATAAGGTCGCTGCTATGAGCTACGAGGATGTTTCCAAAGATGCAGAACTCATGCAGTTCGTGAACTCTGCTGGTAAGACTCTGTTCTCCGATAATTGCGCTCCGTGTCACCAATCTGGCGGCCAAGGCAAGATTGGTTTCTCGCCTAACCTGACCGACGACCACTGGCAATATGGCGGTACATACGACAACATCCACCAAACCATTGTAGGTGGCCGTCGTGGCTATATGCCTCCATTCAAGGAAGTTCTCAGTGCAGAGCAAATCAACCAGCTCGCAAATTATGTATTGAGTATGTCTGGTGAGCCTAACGATGAAGCTGCTGCAAAAGCTGGAGCAGCATTGTTCAAGGGCGATACTGCAGCTTGCTATTACTGTCATGGGGCAGATGGCAAGGGGCGTACCGAGCTGGGTTCAGCCAATCTGACTGACAAAATCTGGCTCTGGGCAAATGTACCAGCAGAAAAGGATGCAGCTGCCAAGCTCAAGTTGGTTGAGGGCGTGATTACGGCAGGTCTGGCGCGTGGCGTGATGCCTAACTGGGATACCCGTTTGAAGCCAGATCAGATCAAGCTGTTGACAGTGTATGTACACGACAGCCTGGGTGGCGGTAAGTAACTCATTCAGGGAACTGGTTAGTTCGTAGCAAATCAGACAAAGGCTCGCCATTGAGGTGAGCCTTTGTTTTTCAAAGGTAGAAACATGCAGGCAAGTAGCGAGAAGTCACCGCTGTATCACAAGCGCATCCCGATTTTTACACGCTCGGTCAAAGGCAAATTCCGTAACTTCAAGTTTGCCGTCATGGCGCTTGCTTACACGGTCTACTTTCTGCTGCCTTGGTTGCCTTGGGCACGTAATAGTGCAGCTGATCAAGCGATATTATTTGATCTGGAAAGCCGCCGCTTTTTCATTTTTGACCTTATCGTCTACCCTCAGGATATTTTCTGGCTAGCCATGTTGCTGTTCATTGCGGCGGCATTGTTGTTCTTTGTTACCGGTCTGATTGGTCGGGCATGGTGTGGCTATTTCTGTTTTCAGACCCTGTGGTCTGATCTCTTTATCTTGATCGAACACATCATCCAAGGTGAGCGTCCGGCCCGCATGCGTTTGCAAAAGCAGCCATGGGATGCCGAAAAAATCCTAAAAATCGGCGCATCACATGCCCTGATGATTTTGGTATCTTTCTGGACAGCTGTCACTTTTGCCTGTTATTTCAGCTACGCGCCGCAGTTTGTCAAAGACCTGTTTCTCGGACAAGCATTCGCCGGGGGCTATCTGGCGGTCACAGTACTAACCATTACTACATATGTGGCAGGTGGTTTGGTACGTGAGCAGATATGTACTCTTGCTTGTCCGTATGCGCGTTTCCAGAGTGTGATGTTTGAAGCGGATACCTTGCTGGTGAGTTACGACAAGGAGAGGGGTGAAGGCCTCAAGGGCCGCACTATCCCCTTGCAAGGGCTAAAGACACGCGATGAACGACAGGCTGCCGGACACGGGGATTGCATTGATTGCGGCTTCTGTGTACAGGTTTGCCCTACAGGCATTGATATCCGCAACGGTCTGCAATACCAGTGTATCTCTTGCGGCTTGTGTATTGATGCTTGCAACAACATCATGGATTCGGTTGGCTATCCACGCGGCCTGATTCGCTACGATTCCGAGCGTAATCTGCATAGCGAAAAGCCGCATGCACCCCGTCTGGAATGGAAGCGTCTGAAAGTGCTGGGTTATGCTGCAGCATTGATTATCATGACTAGCATGCTGTTCTACAACATCGGTACTCGCAGTGATACCGAAGTGACGGTACAACAGGTGCGTCAGCCGCTGTTCGTATTGTTGTCTGATGGCAGCTTCCGCAATCGCTACCAGATTCATATTGTGAACAAGACAGAGCATGATCAGGTTTACAAACTATCTGTGGAAGGGATACCTGAGAGTGCACTAGACATGGGCAATATCCCGGAAGTCAGGGTTCGTGCCGGCAAGGCTTTGAGCGTTAATGCCAAGGTAAACCTCAGCAGCCAGCAAGCCGCAGTCACTGATGAATTCCATTTTGTGATTAATCCAGATAAGCCAGACGTCGAACCTATCAAGGTCGAGGCTAAATTTGTAAGCCAACGATGATGTCTGAACTCAGCATGACAGAAACCTTGTTTGGCGGATTGCTGCTATCCGTCATTCTGTTCTTTTCAAGCCGCAAGCTAGGCCTTTCCACCTTCTGGGCGGGTATCCTTAGCGGTGCCTTGCCTTTCATCTTGTATATCGGCTATTGCAGCAAATATTGGCCAGGTGGTGATGTGCTAACCATACACTTTGCCGTATTCCTGGCGGGTGCAGGCGTGCTGATGGCGTTTGGTGGCATGCGTGAAAAGCAGCAAGGTATGCACTGGGCACCTAAGCTTATCAGTGGTTTTTTTGTCGCTTTGGTGATGCTGAATGCGGTGTTGCTCACTATTTCCAGTCGCGGTCTGCCAGAACAGATATCAGGCTTCATATTACCTAATCCGGACAAGCAGAAAGTGCATACGGCTTTTCCTGGAG
>CAYXMC010000233.1:0-3274 GCA_964466095.1 uncultured Methylophilaceae bacterium
ATGCTGGCTCATGTTGTTTCACCAATAAAGATTCCAGCTGCTGCCCGTGCTTCTGCAAGGCCTCAGCCAGCGCACGCGCCTCATTTCTCAGCTGACCGGCAGCCTCCGCCTCATCCGCCTCAATCTGGATACGCAAACGGCCTTCGTGCATCTGCAAATTGGCAGTCACCCGGCCAAGATTGGGTAAATCCAGCGACAAGCTACTGTGTATAGCAGGCTTGCCATCATGCACTGCCGTGTATGCCTCGCGCTCGTTATGCATTGCATGGGCGGCATGTTCAAGTTGTATCGTCCATTGCATCTGCTGACCCGGCCAAACTTGGCCGTTCCATTGCAATTTGTTCTGCTCAAACACTTCCAGCTGCCTGACTACCAAACTGGCAGGATCAAAACTCACACGGTTTTGTGGCTCCTGCAACATCATGCTTAAAGAACGCTTGCCTTCAGCGTAGTCAGCCAGGTGGGATTCATAAAACAAGCCGCTGTAAGTAATCGCATGGTGCAATTCACTTGCCAGCATCTGCGCATTCTGCGGGCTATAACTCAACACAGTATTGGTCTGATAGACAGGCGCGCCACGTGCGGGAGACTCTGACTGCTGCAGGTATTGTGCGATCATCTGGCCGGCTTTGCTGAGAGCCGCTGTATCTGTAGTGCTGGCAGGCAAGGGAATGCCGGAAAAGAGAAAAGTCGGGTTAGGTTCGCTATCCAGATATTTCAAGGTAAGGGTCTGGCCGGGCTGTATCTCTGCACCCAGTTTCATACGGAACATGGCATTGTCGATGCGTACATTGACCGTATTTTCGTCGACACGGGAAAGTACTTTGGCCAGATATTCATGCCCCACAGCAAATTGGTTGGCTCGTGCTGCCAATTCCTGCAGGCTATCGCCGATGGCCACCACCGGCAACGCAGGCATAATCCTGCTAACGGGAGCTATCGCAAGCGTATCGAGTGATTTGGGTATCATCCTCGCTCACGCAGATGGTGTTCAGCCCATGCTATTGGGCTGACCTCTGTCGGCTCCTTTGGCGTTGATCATGGTAGTCAGCTTGACCATCCATGGATCAACCAGATTACGGATCTCGCGATCATCGGCGAGAATTTTCTTGATACTGGCTACCTTACGGTCCAGCGCTTCACCGCTCAGCGGCTTATGCTGGTCGCGCATACGCATCTTGTGCACATACTCCTTGCACAAATTCTCCAGTTCGGCGAGCCGATCCCAATCTTTTTTCTTGGCGGCTTCCAACATCTGGTTGGTAATTTCCGCTACAGATTCGTAGAGTGAAAGTACTTCGTCGTTATTCATGAATCAAGCCTTGGCTGCAATTGGGTTGGAATAAATAGAGGCATCGGCCACATTTTGCTTGCTGGCAATCTCTTCCCAGGCTTGCCGTAAATCAGCCAGTAAAACAATGACTTCATTGACCGGCTCAACCTGATGCTTGATATTGGCAAAATACAAACGATCGCTGATATAGCTATAGAGAGCATCCAGACTCATGGCGATCTGGCCACCATGTTTTTTGTCCAGACTGCTTCTGAGACCGCTTTCAACGATCATGATGGCTTTGGATATCATCGCGCTTTTCTTTTCATAGTCATTCTGCTGAATAGCCGCCGCTGCCGCATGGCAGGCGGTGATCGCGCCGTCGTACAGCATGACTACCAGTTTGCCTGTGCTAGCAGAGGCCACACCGGTTTCCAATCCGACTTGTGCGTATTGACTGATCGCCTTTTGGGTAGCAAACATGATGTTTATCCTTGATTATTATTGGGAGCTCAGAGACTGCAGTGATTCAATTTGTTGCGTCAGGAAGCTGCTAGTGGTCGACAAACTGGACATCAGAGTATCCAGCTTGGTGAACTGCGCACGGTACCTGGCTTCGATCGATGCCAGACGTACTTCCAGCGATTCCTGCTGTTTGGTCATTCTGTCGATAGAGCTGGTCAGACCATCGGTCTTGTTGTCCAGCAAGCCATCGTCTTTCAGGAAATTGGTAATCATGGCATCCAGCTGTGAAGCAATGCCACGTGTGAAATTAATCGTGCCACGCGAGCCGGTGGCTGTGCCTTCAACTTTCACACGCAAGCCTTCACTGGCATCACTGGTTGCACCAACCAGTACACGTGCGGAGCCTGTAGCGGCTACACCGTTGATAGTGCCAGCCACATTCAGACCAGTACTGGAGGTTGGGCTGCCAAACAAGTCTGCCGCGCTATTGCCCCCTGTCACGCCGACTGTGGACACGCTGCCATAATTGGCAGAGGTGATCATGAGGTTGCCGGAGTTCACACTGACTGTCGCTGCAGAACCTGCAGCACTGATCTTGGATTGAAGAGCAGATGCCAGCGCATTGGCAGAAGCATAAGTACCGGCAGCCAACTGTATGCTGTAACTGGTGCCATCAATATTAAGATTGAGCGCATCATTGACGCCAGCAACGATAGTGAGGTTAGGTGCGCCACTGCCTTGCATATTGCCTTGGGTGGCAGCCTGAGTCACGTTAACAGCGTATGTACCTTCCTTGGTATTGCTGGTGCTACCCTGATAGGTCACCAGACTGTCAGTTGCAGCGCCGTTAGCAACAAACAACGAGCCAATCTCATCAAAATTGTTGTCTATGGCGTTTTGCAATTTGGTGGCGTTCAAGGCCAGGGTGCCATCACGCTGGAAAGTCACACCTATTTGATTCAATGAAGTCAGGGTATTACCGCTGGTCAAGCTCTTGACCACGGTGCTCTTGATCTGGCTCACCACATTTCTTGTGGTCGAGTCTCCCAACAAGACCCCATTGGATTTGCCGGTTTCGTCGTAATTGGTGAGTTTGCGGGCAGAGGTGTTGAGCGCGTTGTAGGCATCCACAAAACTCTGCACGTTTTTCTTGATGGTTTCGTCGTCTTTATCGATATTCAGGTTGAGCGTCTCACCACCACTGGATTTAAGCAACTTGAGCGTGACACCATCGATGACATCACTGACTGTATTGCTGGCTTTGCTGATATCAATACCATCCAGATTGAACAGTGCATTTCTGGCTTCCTGCACCTGTGTCAGGTTTTTGCCATTGCCTGCAGTAGCAGTTGGGTCATAAGCCAGCTTGGACAGACCAGATTGATTGAGGTCATCTGTATCATCATCACTCACAGTGATCTTGATACTGTTGGCTTGGCCGGTTTCCTTGGATGTCAGCACCAGACGGTTGGCAGTGCCATCATGAATGACGGTAGCCACCACATCAGAACTCACCGCGTTGATCGCATCACGTAC
>CAYXMC010000234.1:0-3269 GCA_964466095.1 uncultured Methylophilaceae bacterium
GATTGATGGCCACGATCTTGATGTACTGATCCGAACACTGAGCAACATCCGACAGTTGAAAGGCCCACAATTCCTGCACGTAGTCACCCAAAAGGGTCACGGCTACCAGCCAGCTGAAGATAATCCCGGCAAGTTTCATGGCGTCGGAAAATTTGATCCTTCAAATGGCTGCGCCGTCAGCGCTGGAGGCAAAAAAACCTATACCCAAGTATTTGGCGAATGGCTTGTGGATATGGCCGCCATCGACAATCGCTTGGTTGGTATTACACCTGCCATGTGTGACGGCTCAGGTCTCAACGATTTTGCAGAAAAACATCCTGATCGTTTTTTTGATGTAGGTATCGCAGAACAGCATGCGCTGACCTTTGCCGCAGGCATGGCTTGCGATGGCCTTAAGCCGGTAGTGGCAATTTACTCGACATTTTTGCAACGTGCATATGATCAGTTGATTCACGACATTGCCCTGCAAAATCTGCCCGTAGTATTTGCAATTGATCGTGCAGGTCTAGTAGGGGCAGACGGCCCAACGCACGCCGGCAGCTTTGACTTGAGCTATCTGCGCTGCATCCCCAACATGGTGGTGATGGCACCATCAGATGAAAATGAGTGCAGGCAAATGCTTTACACCGCATACCAGCATCAAGGCCCCAGCGCTGTCAGATACCCTCGTGGTAGCGGACCAAACACCCCGATCAACAAGAACATGCAAGCACTGGAAATCGGCAAGGCTGAAATTCGCCGCCACGGTCATCGTATCGCGTTACTGGCATTTGGAAGCATGCTGACACCTGCACTAGAAGCTGGTGAGCAATTGAATGCCACCGTCATCAATATGCGTTTTGTAAAACCTTTGGATCAATTATTAATTACCGCTCTGTCATCAACGCATGAGCTGATTGTGACTATCGAAGAAAACACCGTTATGGGTGGTGCAGGTAGTGCAGTGCTTGAGTTTTTGCATGGAATTTCTTATCAGGGACAGACGCTATGTCTCGGCTTGCCAGATGAATTCATAGAACATGGTGTGCATGAAACCATGCTTAAAAACTGTGGTCTCAACGCCAGTGGCATCATTGCCGCAATTGAGAAAAAATTAACCTAGTGATATACTCAACTATTAGCCAGCTATACAGAATTTTTAAGAGACCCGCATGAATCAGCCAGCAAGCCCGTTTATTGAAGACGTGCAAAATACCCCGGATACCAGACACCTGAATATTGACAAAGTGGGTATCAAATCCATACGCCACCCTGTGAAGGTCAAGGACAAGACTGGTGGGGTTCAACATACCATCGCCATGTTCAACATGTATGTGCATTTGCCGCACAACTTCAAGGGTACGCACATGTCACGTTTTGTTGAGATTCTCAACATGAATGAACGTGAAATTTCTATTGAATCTTTTGAGACCATCGTCCGCGAGATGGTAAAGCGACTTGAAGCTCAATCAGGCCATGTTGAAATGAGTTTTCCATATTTCATCAACAAGGCAGCGCCGGTTTCTGGGGTACAAAGCTTATTAGACTATGAAGTCACTTTTATTGGCGAAATCAAGGATAACCAGTTCACCATCACTGCTAAAGTGATGGTACCAGTGACCAGCCTGTGTCCTTGTTCCAAGAAAATTTCTAATTACGGCGCGCACAACCAGCGCTCACACGTCACAGTAACAGCACAGATTAACGACTTTATCTGGGTGGAAGAATTAATTGATATTGTTGAGGATCAGGCATCCTGCGAACTTTATGGCTTACTCAAGCGCCCTGATGAAAAATATGTCACTGAGCGTGCTTACGACAATCCAAAATTTGTTGAAGACATGGTGCGTGACGTTGCAGCCAAATTAAATGCAGAACCGCGTATTGATGCGTATATCGTCGAATCTGAAAACTTCGAATCAATTCATAATCACTCAGCATATGCACTGATCGAAAACGACAAACGTAAACGCTAAAGCTTAGTATTTCTTGGTCAGGGTGAGGGCTATGCCCTCACGCTTCATGTCTACCCGGTTCAAAGCACTCATTCCCAACAAAACAAACGGTGGTGAGTTGCCTTCAAGCACCACAGCATCCACCTGATTAAGTACCATATCCCTAAGTTTCAGTGTTCTAATTGAGATCTGGTATCCATGGACGATGCCGCCTGCAGCCTGCATGGGAATCAAGGTACCTTTAGTGTAATCTATGCCAGCATTGGTAGCATCATTGCTATTCATAACAACCGTGGAAGCACCAGTATCCACAATAAACTTGCGCGGATAGCCATTAATAGTACCCTCACTGAAATAATGCCCAGCAGTATCAGCATACATAGTCACAGTTCCTGATGCAGCGGCGGCGTCCTGCTGGGTAGCCACTGAAGCTGCCTGCCCCATCCCAAGCTCCTTGCGCTTGCCTTCGATTTCCACCACCACTTTGTTACTATCTGCAGACAACAACTTGACACCCTGAGATACTTGCCCAAGGGACAAGGTGACCGGTTTGGCTTTATTGATAATCAGCACGGCCTTGCCAGTAAAGAGACCAACCACATTCACTTCTGTATCGGCCTGAGCATTCAAAGTCCATAGCGAAATCATCAGGAATAGAATCATTTTTAGAGTGAAATACATGATTACCAGCTCCAAGTTAGTGGCGGTGTTTAGGCATTAAACAAGCGAATATGATAAGCCCGACCATGGCAAAAATGGCGGACAAGGTAAAAGTCCAGCTTGGGCCTAACGATTCCCAGGCCGAGCCGCTCAGCATCGCGCCTACAGTACCACCCATGCCGTAGGAAATGCTGGTATACAAACCCTGCCCCTTGGACTGATGTTTGCCCTTGAAATAATGATGCGTCAAGGCAACAGCTGCCGCATGGTAGGAGCCGAAAGTGGCAGCATGTAGGGTTTGTGCCAGCAGAATCAACAGCCAGTAATCAACCGCCCAGCCAATCACGGTAAATCTGATGAATGCTAGCAACAAACTCACCAACAGAATACGTCGCAAACCGAATTTCTTGGTCATCCATGGCATAGCAAGAAAAATCAGTATCTCGCAGATCACGCCGATTCCCCAAAGCCAGCCGACCTGTGCAACCGAGTAGCCATGATCAACCAAATAGATTGAATAGAATGTGTAGTAAACACCATGGGCAGCAGCCATGCCAAAACATGCGGCCAAAAGCGCAAGCACCTCTTTCTGCCGGATAATCGCCCAAATTGAGCTATGCGCTTCATGGTGTGGCACGGCAAGATGTTCCCCCCGCTGCCCCACATGCTCACAGC
>CAYXMC010000235.1:0-3253 GCA_964466095.1 uncultured Methylophilaceae bacterium
CAGAGCGGTAGTTCGTAATAGCAATACAGAAATTCTGGCCAGTTGCATATGCATGGTGCCTACAGTAGACCATAAGACAGATTGGTCCATGGCGATTCAGGGAGTGGATGTAGTGTTTCACCTTGCTGCTCGTGTGCATGTCATGCAGGATCAGGCGGAAAATCCTTTGCAGGAATTTCTCAAAGTCAACTTGTATGCCACGATGAATCTGGCCCGTCAGGCAGCAGCAGCCGGGGTGAAGCGTTTTGTCTATGTGAGTAGTATCAAGGTCAATGGTGAGCACACGACTAGCCAACCATTCCGGGAGACAGATACAGTCTCACCGCAAGACCCTTACGCCATTTCAAAATGCCAGGCGGAACAAGCCTTGATGCAATTAGCACGAGAAACCGGGATGGAGGTGGTGATTGTGCGCCCGCCTTTGGTCTATGGCCCCGGCGTCAAAGCCAACTTCTTGAGTCTGCTGCGAATAGCTAGCTGCTGTTTACCTTTGCCGTTGGCAAGTATTCGTAATCAGCGCAGTCTGATATTTGTTGGTAATCTGGTGGATTCCTTGATCCTGTGTGCTTCCCATCCTGCTGCAGCTGGTCAGGTTTATTTGGTGAGTGACGGTCAGGCAGTGTCTACTCCCACATTGGTACGCCATATTGCACATGCCATGCATGTACCTGCCTTACTCTGGCCATTTCCTGTGTGCTTAATGAGACTTGTAGCCAGGCTAATTGGTAAGACGACAACAGTAGAAAGGCTGACAGACTCTTTACTGATTGATGATAGTAAAATTCGCACTCAATTAGATTGGCAGCCAACATACAGTCTGGAGCAGGGCATAAAGCTCACTGTGGACTGGTATCTGCAAACAAGGAAAACTCAAGCATGATGTATGTACTTCTGGCATTTGTCCTGACCTTTGTTGGCTTGCTGTTGTTGCTCAAAACTCCTCTGGGCAGGATAGCGATGGATCAACCTAACCAACGATCCCTGCATGCCAAGGTTATTCCCAGAACTGGAGGCTTGGCTATCATGCTAGGGGTTTTGGTGTCATGGTCTTTGTTCGCCGAAAGTTGGGCTTGGCTGCTGCTGATTGTTGGCTTGATCGTGGTTTCTTTAGTGGATGACATCAAGGACTTGCCAGCGCGATGGCGCTTTCTGGTGCAATTAAGCGTGTGCTGGATATTTATTCGCCTGTATGCCGGTGGAGTGGAGTGGTGGCAGCTGCTAATACTGACTTTAGCATTGGGTTGGATGGTTAACCTCTATAATTTTATGGATGGCTCCGATGGTCTGGCTGGTGGCATGGCTTTGTTTGGATTCAGCTCCTACGCGATTGCCGCTTATCTTGATCAGGATTATCAGTTGGTCTGGATGTGCTTGTGCATTAGTGCCGCCAGCTTTGCCTTCTTGATATTCAATTTTCACCCGGCCAGTATTTTTATGGGCGATGCCGGCTCTGTGCCGCTAGGTTTTCTGGCAGGCAGCATAGGTCTCTACGGCGTGTATCATCAAACATGGCCGTTGTGGTTCCCTGTGCTGGTATTCTCGCCTTTTATTATTGATGCCAGTGTCACTTTGGCCAAGCGGCTGCTCAAGCGCGAGAAGTTCTGGCAGGCGCATCGCAGTCATTATTACCAGCGACTAGTGCAATTAGGGTGGGGTCATCAGAAGACTGCGCTTGCAGAGTATGTGCTGATGATAACAATGGGGTTGATTGGACTCTGGCTGTTAAAAAAGCCTTGGACATGGGTTGGGCCATCTCTGTTGGCATGTTGCGGGGTTTATCTGGTCTTGATGTATTGGGTGGATGTGAGATGGAAAAGGATGCAACAGTCAGTTGCATCCTTTTAAGGGGTAAAATACAGCCAAGGGATAAATGGAAGTTAATAGAACAATGAAATTAAGCATTCAAAACTGGCGTACACACTTTGCCTTGACGCATGATCTCTGTGTGGCGACGCTCGCATGGCTGTTTGCCTATCATTTGCGATTCAACTTTGAAGTGCCTGCCGATTTTGTCCAAGATATGTGGGATTCCGTGATATGGGTAGTGCCGATACAAGCTCTTCTCTTTGTGACTTTTGGTCTCTATCGTGGTGTCTGGCGCTTTGCCAGCATTCCAGATCTTAAGCGCATTCTGCTGTCTGTCTCTGTTGCTGCCGTGGCAATCGCTGCCGTACTCTTTATGTTCAAGCCTGAGGTGGTGGTGCCACGCTCGGTGCTAATCCTTGATCCGATTCTTCTGGTGCTGATGATGGGGGGTAGCCGTTTTGCTTACCGCGCATGGAAGGAGCACATGTTATATGGCCTGACCAAGATGCATGGCGAGCCAGTACTGATTCTGGGGTCTGGCGATGCAGTGATTGCGCTGCTGAAAGATCTGGCGCGCAGTACAGAGTGGCGCGTGATCGGCATACTGGACGACGATACAGCTATTCACGGTCGTCATCTTTTTGGTGTGAAGGTGTTGGGTGGTATCGCTGACCTGCCTGAGCATGCACAAAGATTGGGGGTCACCCATGTCATTGTGGCAATGCCGTATGCAGTGCATCAGGCACGTCGCAAGGCCGTGGATATAGCTAACCAGCAAGGCCTGACAGTACTTACTGTGCCCTCATTTGAAGACCTGATGGGTGGCAAGGTCAGCGTTTCGCAAATACGTCGTGTCGAGGTGGAAGATTTGCTTGGTCGTGAACCTGTGCAGTTGGACATTGATGGCCTGCACCTTTTGCTAGAGGATAGGGTTGTGATGGTGACCGGGGCAGGCTGTTCAATAGGCTCAGAGTTATGCCGACAGATAGCCAAATACCAGCCGCGTACCATTGTTTTCTATGAGTTATCAGAATACGCGCTTTACAGATTGGAACAGGAGTTTCACGCCGCCTATCCGCATTGCAAGATTGTTTGCGTGACAGGTGATGTCAAGAACGAAAAACGCGTCAAGACGGTTGTGCAGAGATATAAGCCAACAGTTGTGTTTCATGCTGCGGCTTATAAACATGTGCCGCTGATGGAAAAGGAAAATGTGGCCGAAGCATTAGCCAATAATGTCGTGGGCACCTATACCCTGGCTAAGGTTTGCAAGGACTGCGATGTCGAGAAGTTCGTACTGATTTCTACTGATAAGGCAGTGAATCCGACCAATGTCATGGGGGCCAGCAAGCGCTTGGCCGAAATGGTTTGCCAGGGAATGCAGGACGGCAATGGACATAAAAGCGGTACCCGTTTTGTGATTGTACGTTTTGGCAACGTGCTTGGT
>CAYXMC010000236.1:0-3204 GCA_964466095.1 uncultured Methylophilaceae bacterium
GTTGCCACTACGGCCAAGCCACGGGTACTGGGTACTCCCAGCGCGTGCATGGCCTCGCCTATCAGCACCTCCCTCAACATAGGACCTACAGCCGCCTTGCCATCCCCGCTACGAGAGAATGGGGTACGACCGGAGCCCTTGAATGCAATATCTCGGCGCTTGCCATTCTGATCTATCACTTCCCCCAACAATAAAGCGCGGCCGTCACCCAGTTGTGGAGAAAAATGCCCAAATTGATGGCCGGCATAGGCTTGTGCTATCGGGCTTGCACCTTCCGGCAGGCGATTACCGGAAAATATCGAGGTCACCGTATCTTCATCATCCGCAGTCAGCCTCAAGCCGATCTCAGTTGCCAGTTCATCATTGAAAAACAGCAACTCCGGGCGCGCCACTTTCTCCGGCTGCCAGGCAATATAAAAATCTGGCAGGTCGCGCGCATAGCTGTTATCAAAATTAAAAATACTGGACATGCGGTTGTTCTTTACAAGAGTAATAACTGGATAGACGGTGAATCAGCTGCAGGGTTGCAGCCTAATCATCAAAACTTGGTTCTTCGCGGTGAAGTGGTTTCGGCTTGCTGTTAGAAAACAGGTGCATCAACAACAGCAAGGCTGCCACCAGCAAGAAAGCCAGCATCAGCAGTACGCTATCGGAAGGTTGATTCAGGTAGCTTTTCAGCTCCTTGTAGAAATTAAGTAAAGCGGAGGTTTGCGGCTGCTTCGGTGCTGCTGCAGTTACACCATTGCTAGCATCTGCCAGTTTCTTGAGGTCGGCAACCTGTTGCTGCAATTCGCTGATACGGCTGTTGGCTTCGGCCAGTTTCTTTTCACTGACCGTCAGCTCTTCTTCCAGGCCCTGCTTTTCCTGCTCAAGCTGGGCAATGCGGGAAAGCGACTGATCGCTAATACGCTCACTACTAGAAAGTTTTAGAACATCCCTCGATGCAACTTGAGGCGCTTTTTCCTCGACTTTTGGCTTGATCTTTTCCGGCTGCGTGGCTGTATTGCCATCACCCGTCAATTCCGAAGTCATGCCTGCCACTTTATGGCGGTAGGCATCCCAATTGTCCGATTTCACTGCTACATCAGCCTGCGGGCCTACAGCTTTTGGTAACTTGAGGGTGGCACCCACTTTCAGGCGATTCATATCGCCATCAAGAAAGGCGTCCTTGTTTGCCTCATAAATCTGGCGCATGAGATCTTCAAGACGCACGCCTTCATGCGGGATTTGTTGAGCGATCTTGCCCAACACTTCCCCCTTACCCGCCACATAATCCTGAGTATCAGTGGCAGAAGTTTGCTTTTCAGCAGGCTCAGACTTGCGAGCCTCTGCTTTGGCTGGCTCCGATTTGGCTGATTCAGCTTTTGCTACTTCTGCTTTTGATGGTTCAGCCTTGGCTGTTGTTTCAGCCAATGGCGGAATGTCGTCAAACGTCACCTTGGGTCTGGGTGTGTTATTGGTTAAAACATCAGTCGGTACAGATTTGATTAGAGGGCCAGCAGGTTTAGATGCCGTAGTGGGTGGTTTAATTGGAGCTGCAGATAGGCCACTGAGGGACTCCAGCAGCAATAGATATTCCTTTAGCACACGGCCATTTGGCCAATCCAGCTGCACCAGCAGATTCAAGGCTGAGTTACTGATAGGCTGGGTAGATGTAATCTTGAGTACTGGGGAACCATCGTATTTCTTAATGACATCAATCTTGATACCTGATTGCTCAGGTGTCTTCTTGATACCCTGAATCAGGTAGGCTTGCTCGCTCGCTAGCTGCGCAGAATAAATCGAAAGCTCACTGAGATTGATGTCTGAAATATCAATTTCCGCAATCAGTGGCTCACCCAGCCCAGAAACAGCGGTGAGTTTGCCCAGACTGACCGCATGTGCAGTCAGCGAGCTCAGAAAAATACAAACAGCCAGCAGTGATACGGTCAGTCTGGTTTGATTCACTATCGCTTCTTCAGGAGGTTGTGAGCACTACAAACCGCACAGAGAACTACAAGGCTTCGGTACTATACTCCACAGCCAGCACGTGGGTTTGCCCAGGGTTCACATTGACTAGGTTTTCCAGCGCATTTGCGGATTCCACGCAGATCGTGTGGCGCCAGCTGTCATCTGTACCCATATCACCAAGCGCATGGGCTTTTTCTTCCCATGGCGTCCAGATCACAGTTGAGTTACTACCCTGCTTGGAAATACGGATAGCGCGATGCAAGCCCGGATCTTTGATGACACAGTCAGCCTTGCTGTTCACATAGACACGATCGAATTCACCATTAAAACGTATATCGCCGACTTGGCTATCGCGCTCGTAGTTCTGTACCTTGTCAGAGAACTCCACGCCCTCCAGACCATCAATCGATATATTTTCGATATCGCTGATCTGGAAATAAGTATGGAATGCCTCGCCTATCATGAAAGGATGATTACCCTTGTTGGTCGTTGCCAACTCTATCTTCAGGGTCTCACCGAACTCTGCTATCAGCTTGAGCACATAAGGATAGGAAAGCTGTTTTTGAGCAACAGGCGTGTTCAGTATTTGCATTACGATGCGGGTTGCACCATTTTCCAGCATTTGCGTTTCCTGCAGCTGCCAAGGCATAACACGGGCGAAACCATGTGGACAAAGCGTACTGTCAGTAGGATGAGGGCCAAACCACGGCCAGCAGACCGGCACTCCGCCGCGAATGGAACGGCCATGAATATAGCGGGCATGATCAGATAACCAGAGCACTGAAGCCTTTTCATGCTTGGGCTGCCATGTCATGACATGTGCACCCTGCATCGCCATCTTCGCTGTACAGTGTTCATTCTCGATTTCAAGGAATTTAAGCCCGTGCGAGTCCTGATAAAAGGTGACGCTAGGGTCTAATCCGAAATCGGCATTAGCTAATAATGTACTTTCCATATTGGCCTTTGTAATCAATTATTTCTCTATCTGCGCCACATCACGCACAGCGCCTCTGGCTGCGCTGGTGCTCATGGCCGCATAAGCACGTAAAGCCGGCGAAACGTAACGCTCACGAGCAGCTGGCTTCCAAGCCTGTTTGCCTTTGGCTTCCATCGCGGCACGGCGATGCGCCAACACTTCGTCGCTCACTGCCAGATGGATAGTGCGGTTAGGGATATCAATTTCAATGGTATCACCTTCTTCCACCAAGCCAATCGCACCGCCTTCAGCTGCCTCTGGAGAAGCATGACCGATAC
>CAYXMC010000237.1:0-3176 GCA_964466095.1 uncultured Methylophilaceae bacterium
CACGTAAAGGGTATTGTCCTTGATCACACCGGTTCTAATAGCAATCGCCACATCCATATCACCATTAAAACCAAGATAACCCACGGCACCCGCATAGATACCGCGCTTGCTTGGCTCCAGCTCGTCGATGATCTCCATGGCGCGCACCTTGGGCGCCCCGCTGACTGTGCCAGCAGGGAAAGTCGCTTTGATCACATCAATTGCATCCATGCCTGGCTTCAGCTTGCCTTCCACATTAGAGACGATATGCATCACATGAGAGTAACGTTCAATCACCATGTTGTCAGTCACCTTCACAGACCCTGTGACAGCAACGCGACCAACATCGTTGCGACCAAGGTCCATCAACTGCACATGCTCGGCACGCTCTTTAGGGTCGGCCAGCAACTCTTCTGCCAACGCCAAGTCCAGCTCACGTGTTTTGCCACGTGGACGGGTACCGGCGATTGGGCGCGCTGTCACGGTATCATCTTCCAAACGCACCAGAATCTCCGGTGAGGCGCCAACAACATGGTGGTCACCCATATCGTAAAAGAACATATATGGGGAAGGATTAAGGCTACGCAGGGCCCGATATAGCGACAACGGTGAAGCCGCAAATGGCTGCGACATACGCTGTGCCAGTACCACCTGCATAATGTCGCCTTCAAAAATATAGTGTTTGGCTTTTTCTACCGCGGCCTTGAAATTGGCTTCGCCAAACTCGGATTTTGCCTCGACAGGTGCCATCGCCTTGGCTTCCGGAATCTGCACAGACGTGCGCAACTGCTTGATCAAGCCCTGCAGGCGCGCCAGTGCATTTTCGTAAGCATCGGCCTGTGCCGGGTCAGCATAAACGATGAAATAAAGCTTGCCGGAAAGATTGTCCACCACGGCCAACTCTTCGGACACCATCAATAGAATATCCGGTACACCTAATGCATCGGTTTTGGCGTGCGATTTCTTTGCCAGCCTTGGCTCGATGTACTTGATAGTTTCGTAGCCGAAATAGCCGGCCAGACCACCAGTAAAACGGGGCAAGCCTTTATAAGGGGGGGTCTTGAAACGTGCCTGATAGCTTTTGACGAAATCCAGCGGGTTAGTATCGTCAGACTTTTCCAGCACCGTCTCGCCCTGCTTGACCTCGATACGGTTACCACTGACAACGATACGGGTCTTGGCAGGCAAGCCGATAATAGAATAACGGCCAAAACGCTCCCCTCCCTGTACGGACTCCAGCAGGTAAGAGAATGGCTGATTGGCAAGCTTCAGATAAAGGGAGAGTGGTGTATCAAGGTCGGCGTAGGTCTCGACCACGAGCGGGATGCGGTTGTATCCCTCGGCAGCAAGGGCTGCAAATTCTTGTTTATTCAGTGTACTTAACATCAAAAATTCCTAGCGATTATTCAAAAATGACTTTCAAGGTATTCCGGCCGCTGTTGCGCACAACGCCAGCCGGGACGCTACTTCGTTAATGTGAGCGCCACCATCGCCAAGTAAAACCGCTAATCATTTTTTGAGTTCTCATTCGTGTTTTTTAATTAAGTCTTTAATCTCATCCAAGCCGTGCAACACGGCGTCTGCCGCCATTTCATGCGGCTGCAACCCACGGTTATATCCATAGGGCACATAAAAAGCATAACATCCTGCCGCCCTCGCTGCCTCTATATCAGCACTCGAGTCACCCACCATCACCAGCTGCTGCGGCACAATACCAAATTGCTCACATAGATGTAGCAGCGGCAGTGGATCCGGCTTTTTTGCTGGCAAACTATCGCCAGAAAGCACAAGATCAAAATAATCTGCCAAGCCCATACTTTGCAACAAGGGCAGCGTAAACTGCGCCGGTTTGTTGGTCACACAGGCCAATCGCAAACCAGCAGCCTTAAGAAACTTCAATCCAGCTTCGGCACCATCGTAAGCCTTGGTGTGCATATCCAGCACTTCTGCATAATGCTTGAAAAACAAAGCCTTGGCTTTATTCAATAGCGCCGGTTCTGGCTCACCGTTCATATCACCTGTTAGCAGGCGTTTGACCAGTTTTTCAGCGCCGTTACCAACGTAGGTCATCACCAACTCTATAGCCAGGCTGGGCTTGCCCAGTTCATTCAGCATGCGGTTGGCCGCCTCTGCCAAATCTGGTGCCGTATGCAACAGCGTACCATCCAGGTCCAGCGCCACCGCAGAAACCGCCAGTGGGAATTGCAATTGCCTATCCCGCATTTACCCTTAGTGCTTGGCCTTGTCTTCAGCAGGCTTGGCCTCGGCTTTGGGCTTATCCTCTTTAGACTTGTCCACGTTTACCGACTTATCATCAGGCTTGTCGGATTTTTCTGCCTCAGGCTTTGTTTCTTCTGCAACAGGCGCTTCTTTCTTTGCACCCATGCTCGGGTCAAGCTTACCTTCCCGGATATCCTGATCAGCAGATTTCCAGCCATCCAGCACAGAAGTCGGGCTGTGCACATCGTTTTCTTTCATGCAGTCTTCTGGTGACTTGAGTGATACGCGGCAAGCATATCCCACCGCCTCAGCATCAGAAGTCTTTTGCGCAGCAGCCCCGGTCAACTGGTCACAAGCAGCCAGCATGACAACAGACAACAACAGGGCAAGCTTGCGCATGCGCTTAAACCTTGGCCAGTTCTGCGCGCAAGCTGGCAACAATACTGTCGTAGCGGTTAGGATCAGTGTCTTTGCCTGCACCAAACACAGCAGAACCAGCCACAAAAGTATCAGCCCCAGCGCGGGCGATATCGGCAATATTCGCAGCATTCACACCACCGTCGATTTCCAGCCAGATTTCACGGCCAGTTTTTTCGGTATAAGCATCAATACGTGCACGTGCCTGACGCAGCTTGTCCAGCGTACCCGGAATGAACTTCTGACCACCAAAGCCTGGGTTCACGGACATCAGCAAAATCATGTCGACTTTGTCCATCACATAATCCAGATAGTCCAGCGGAGTGGCAGGATTGAAAACCAAGCCAGATTTACAGCCATTATCACGCACCAGTGAGAGGCTACGATCGATATGCTCGGAAGCTTCCGGGTGGAAAGTAATGAAATTGGCACCAGCTTTAGCGAAGTCAGGAATGATACGATCAACAGGCTTCACCATCAGATGCACATCAATGAGCGCACCCACTTCTTGGGAGATGTCACGAATAGCGTCACACACCAAAGGACCAATGGTCAGGTTA
>CAYXMC010000238.1:0-3115 GCA_964466095.1 uncultured Methylophilaceae bacterium
CGAACCGAGGAGAGCGACGGCCATCAACCTCATAGGCAAAACTACCGTTGCCAGCCTCTATTCCATCATGCAGCAATTCGATCTTTTCGTATCTCAGGATTGCGGGGTGATGCATATTGCCGCCGCATCCGGTGTCACTATGGTTGGCTTGTTCGGACCAACCGAGCCTGATCACACGGGGCCTTATCCATTATCTGCGCACCATACCATCATCAAAAAATCGAGCATGGAGGATATTCAGGTCAAAGAGGTGCTCTTCCATGCTCTGGAAATACTCGCTTTACGTTACCCACATACGATTATTCCCTTACGCACGAATTTGGAATTAGCCGCACAAAGACAGTGCGCACTTGTCCGATAGATACTGGCATGTAGCGGTTATGGTGTCTCATTGCCATGATTATTATGGATAATTTTTCCTGAGTATTGTCTGGCATAGCGCTTGCTAACTTAGTACCAAGCGAGAAAGCGGCAGCAATACTCAATTGCCGCATATGTATCGAAAAGATGACTAGGGTTCCGGTTTCCAAAATTTCAGGAAGCGTCAGGTCCGAGAGTTGTCGGCCATCAGCAGTTGGCTACACGGAGGGATAAAAGCCCGGGAGGACGCGTTTTAAATGCCGCCTTCTCGAACTTTTACCAACCAAGGAGCCAATTATGCAATCTGAACGTTCTGGTTTTTTCAAAAAATTCTCGGTTTTATCTGCACTGACTGCCAGCCTGCTTTTCTCCTCGTTTTCTTACGCTGATGGCAAGCCACTGAGAATCGGCTACAGCGACTGGCCGGGCTGGGTTGCTTGGCAAGTGGCGATTGAGAAAGGCTGGTTCAAGGAAGCAGGCGTAGATGTCAAATTCGACTGGTTCGATTACTCCGCTTCTATGGACGCGTTCACTGCGGGCAAGATTGATGCTGTCACCGTCACCAACGGCGATGCATTGGTGACTGCTGCCGGTGGGGCCAAGAACGTCATGATCATGCTCACTGATTATTCCAATGGTAACGACATGATTGTCGGTAAGCCCGGCATCAAGAGTATCAAAGACCTCAAAGGCAAAAAGATTGGTCTTGAAACTGGCTTTGTTGAGCACTTGCTCCTGCTCAACGGTCTGGAGAAGGCTGGCATGAAAGAGTCTGACGTCACCATTGTCAATACCAAGACCAATGAGACCCCGCAGGCTTTGGCCTCCGGTGACCTTGCTGCAATCGGTGCCTGGCAGCCTAACTCTGGCGAAGCCATGAAGCGTGTGCCAGGTTCCAAGCCTATCTACACCACGGCAGATGAGCCGGGCTTGGTGTATGACGTAGTGACTGTCAACCCGGCCAGTCTGTCTGCACGCCGTGCTGATTGGGCTAAAGTCGTCAAGGTTTGGGGCAAGGTTGTTGCCTACATCAATGATCCCAAAACCCAGCCCGACGCAGTGAAGATTATGGCGGCCCGTGTTGGTATCAAGCCCGAGGCTTATCTCCCCTTGCTTAAAGGCACCAAGCTACTCACCCTAGAAGAAGGCAAGGCCATCTTCGTCAAGGCAGATGGTTTCAAGTCGCTCTATGGTTCTTCCAAGATTGCGGATGATTTTAACGTCAAGTATGGCGTATATAAAAAGCCGCAAGACCTTAGCAAGGCTATTGATCCATCTTTCTATAACTAATAGCGGGCAAGGGGAGTAGTAATGAGTATTTCATCCTGGTTTGCTGTGCGGCAAGAGTTGACGCCACAGAAACGCAAGTTTCTGGGTATCGCCTCATTCCTGCTGCCCTTGCTGATTTGGTGTGCAGTCAGTTATGTACCGTTTATCTGGCATCCTATGGTGCTGGTTGAACAAACCGGCGATGTCGATTATTTCCAGGTCGATATGCTGGTGGACAAAACTGTTTTCAAGGAAGAAAGCGCCACTATGCAGGCGGAAGGCAAGGCCTTGCCTGTAGGATCTCCTGCCAACCCTATCTACCTGCCTGCGCCGCATCAAGTGGCTGAGGCACTTTATACTGGGTTTGTTACGCCCCCTGCGCAGAAAGACGGTGCCTGGTTGCATGAAAGCCTCTGGCACAGTATCAAGGTCATTTTTTGGGGGTTCTTTATCTCCTCGCTGATCGGTGTTCCACTTGGCATACTCTGCGGCACTTATACCGCTATATCGCGCCTTGGCGAGCCGTTTATCGAGTTCTTCCGCTATCTGCCAGCGCCCGCATTTGGCGCTCTGGCAGTCGCTATTCTGGGCATTTACGATGGCCCCAAGATCGCCATCATTTTCATCGGTACTTTTTTCCAGCAAGTGCTGGTGATTGCCAATACTACACGCACCCTGGATTACTCCCTGCTGGAAGCAGCCATGACGCTGGGCACCAACAAATTCAAGCTACTCCTGCATGTGGTGATTCCCGGCGTGCTGCCCCAACTTTATCGGGATCAACGCATTCTTCTGGGTTGGGCATGGACATACCTGATCGTGGCTGAACTGATTGGTACTTCTTCCGGCATTACTTTTTTCATTACACAGCAGGCGCGTTATGAGCATTTCGACAATGTTTATGCCGCTATATTCATCATCGGTTTTATTGGCCTTAGCTCAGATCTGATCCTGGCATGGCTGGGCAAGCGCCTGTTCCCATGGGACAGGCCAGCCAACAAGGAATAAAGGGAAATTGACATGACGCAATCTGATAACAATCTGCCCAGTTACCTTGAACAGACGGATGAGGTGAAAGCCCGTTTTGACAAGCTGAAACAGCGCGAGGTGATTCTGGAGGTCAAGAATCTGGATAAGGTTTACAAGAGCGCCAAAGGTGACGTCAAAGCACTTAATAATGTGAGCTTCAAGACACATAGACGTGAATTCGTATGTGTCATTGGCCCTTCTGGCTGTGGCAAGTCTTCCTTGATCCGGATTCTGGCAGGGTTGGAGAGCTATTCTGGTGGTGAAGTGCTACTGGATGGCAAACCTGTGACCGGGCCCGGTCGTGATCGTGGCATGGTGTTTCAGGGCTATACCCTGTTCCCTTGGCTAACAGTTAAGAAGAACGTCATGTTTGGCCTGGAAATGAACAATGCCATGCATGACGAAGCTTCCCGCGAGGCAGATTTATGGCTGGAGCTGGTAGGGCTGGAAAAGTTTG
>CAYXMC010000239.1:0-3090 GCA_964466095.1 uncultured Methylophilaceae bacterium
CAAGATTTCAGACTTCTCCCCGATTTATTGTCAGGCCAATGGCGAAAGTGTTGTCAGTCAATACGATAAGGATGATGTAGAGGCTGTCGGGCTGGTCAAGTTCGACTTTCTTGGTTTGCGTACTTTGACCATACTGAATATGGCGGTGGAGAATGCCAACCTGCAAAGAGCGGAGCAAGGCTTGCCACCGCTTTCGCTGGAAACACTGCCGCTTGATGATGCGCCGACCTACAATCTGCTGAAAACAGCTAATACTACTGCGGTGTTCCAGCTGGAATCGCGCGGTATGAAGGATATGCTAAAGCAGGCCAAGCCAGACGTGTTCGAAGACATTATCGCGCTGGTTGCGCTTTATCGTCCGGGTCCTATGGATCTGATTCCAGATTTTTGTCGCCGCAAGCATGGTTTGCAGCGCGTGGAATACCCACATCCTGCAACTGAGCCCATCCTCAAGGAAACCTATGGCATCATGGTTTACCAAGAGCAGGTGATGCAGATCGCCCAAGTGGTGGCCGGCTACAGTTTGGGTGGCGCTGACTTATTGCGTCGCGCTATGGGTAAGAAGAAGCCCGAAGAAATGGCCCAACAGCGCGCCATTTTTGTTGAAGGTGCTATGAAGAACGGCACGCCAGAAAGGCAAGCAGCTGAACTGTTTGACTTGATGGAAAAGTTTGCTAGCTATGGTTTCAATAAATCCCACGCTGCCGCATATGCTCTGGTGGCCTACCACACGGCATACCTAAAGGCGCATTATCCCGCTGCATTCCTAGCCGCCACGATGTCGGCTGATATGAACAACACCGACAGCGTGCATATCTTCTATGATGATTGCGCAGCTAATGGTGTAGAAGTACTGGCGCCAGATATCAATCAAAGCGATTTTCGTTTTAAGCCTATCAATGCCAAGCAAATGCTTTATGGTCTGGGCGCGGTCAAAGGTACTGGCTGGGCGGCAATCGAAGTAATATTGGCAGCCCGTCAAAAAGAAGGCCCATTTAAAGATTTGTTTGATTTCTGTCACCGGCTGGATTTGCGCAAGGTTAACCGCAGGGTGATTGAATCGCTGATACGTGCAGGTGCTTTTGATAAGCTGGAGCCTAACCGCGCTGCTTTACTAGCGGGTGTGGGGCTTGCAATCAGTGCTGCCGAGCAAAGCGGCAGTGCCCTTGGCCAGAATAATCTGTTTGGTGAGTTAAGCGATAGCGCTGTTCATGCACTTCCCGTCGTCAATCCTTGGTCGGATCAGGATAAATTACAAAACGAGAAGGCTGCTTTGGGATTCTACTTCAGTGGACATCCTTTCCATGGGTTTCAGAAAGAAGTTTCCTCTTTTGTCCGTGGCGGCTTGGCAAGCCTTAAACCACAAGACCAGCCACAGTTGATGGCAGGCGTGGTGATGGGGGTGCGTATCCGCATGACGGCGCGTGGCAAGATGGCCATCGTGACGCTGGATGATGCCATCACCCGCATTGAGATTGTGGTTGGCAATGAGTTGCTGAATCAGAACAGTCATCTGGTGAAAGAAGACCAGTTGTTGATAGTGGAAGGTCGCGTCAGCAATGATGATTTTTCTGGAGGCCTGCGCGTCAATGCGCGCCGTCTGTATGATTTGGCGGCAGCAAGAAGCGCTTATGCGAGTTTGCTGAAAATATCCTGCAATGGCCAAGCTGATGCCGGCCGCCTGAGGGAATTGCTTACCCCATATCGCAGTGGCATCAGTGAAGAACGCCGCGGTTGTGCGGTCAAGGTGGAGTATCACAATGCAGATGCGAAAGTTGAACTGATGCTGAGCGATCAGTGGCGGGTAGAGCTGCATGACGAACTACTGACCGGATTAAAAAACTGGCTCAGCGATGAGAATGTTAAAATCCTCTATAATTGAGTTAATTATGCCTGCAAGCAGGCCGCCCTTTTAAAAGGTTATATTCATGAAGACTAGTTTTTTAGATTTTGAGCAGCCGATTGCCGAGCTCGAATCCAAGATTGAAGAATTGCGCTACGTGCAGGATGATTCTGCTCTGGATATCTCCGAAGAGATTGACCGTTTACAGAAAAAGAACCAGACGCTGACCAAGGATATCTACAGCAAGCTCACTGCTTGGCAGATTTCGCAAGTGGCTCGCCATCCGCAGCGCCCTTACACGCTGGATTATATTCAGGGACTATTCACTGACTTTGAAGAGTTGCATGGTGATCGCGCTTTTGCGGATGACCCAGCGATTGTGGGGGGTATTGCCAGATTTGAAGGACAGCCCGTCATGGTGATTGGTCATCAGAAGGGCCGTGATGTTAAAGAGCGTCAGTACCGTAATTTCGGTATGCCGCGCCCAGAGGGCTATCGCAAGGCACTGCGCCTGTATCGTCTGGCTGAGAAATTTGGTTTACCCATCATTACGCTGATTGACACCCCAGGTGCCTACCCTGGTATTGGTGCTGAAGAACGCGGCCAATCCGAAGCGATCGCCCGTAATCTCTATGTCATGGCAGAACTGAAGACACCGATCATTGGTGTGATTATCGGTGAAGGTGGTTCAGGCGGAGCACTGGCGTTGGGGGTTGTAGACCAGTTGTTGATGCTGCAGTATTCAACTTATTCCGTGATCTCCCCAGAAGGTTGTGCATCTATTCTCTGGAAGAGTGCAGATAAGGCTTCCGAGGCTGCTGAAACGCTGGCAATCACAGCCAACCGCCTGAAGGCGATGGGCTTGGTAGATCGTATTGTGAGCGAGCCTATGGGGGGAGCACACCGCGATCCTGAAATGATGATGCAAAGTCTGCGTCGTGCTTTGTCAGATGAATTGCCACGTCTGCAGGCTAAATCTACCGAACATTTGCTGGAACAGCGTTTCGAACGCCTGATGAGTTACGGCAAATTCAAAGAAACCACTGTCAAGTAGTCCTATTCCTGCGTAACCGGTCGATTCATTCCGCTCAGGCTAATTGTGAGTATGAGCAATTCTTCTATGAGTCACCGGCTGCAGCAGCAAATCCTGACTTTCCTGCAAGACCATCTGCCGGCCGGTAGCACGTTGCTACTGGCTTATAGCGGAGGTCTTGATTCGTCTGTTTTGCTGCACTTGCTGTGTAGTG
>CAYXMC010000240.1:0-3084 GCA_964466095.1 uncultured Methylophilaceae bacterium
GTTTTAACATCTTTGTTTTCTTCAACAATATCAAATCGAAGATCAAGCAAAGATTCTTCAGCTGCCCAGCAATGGCTTATTGCCAACAAGAGTGCACCTGCCATAGTTAGTCTGGATAAATTCATCACCAATCCTTTTTATTATTTAGGTACAGAATAAACGATACCGCTTTCAAGCCTCACGATCTTGCGCTGGTCACTTTGTTCTAGCAAATAGCCATCACCACCAAGCAAAGGGTAGGTAGGCACGATCACCTTGGTTTTTTCCTGCTTGGCTAAACTTGCAAAAATCACTTCATTGGTTGGTGCTTCGAGGTCTTGTTTCAGCATCATGGCGATCTGCTTCCCGCTTTCAGCAAACACATCATTCAAGGCTTTGCCATTGTTGTCAGACCAAGCTCCCAAGGGGTTGGCTTCATCAACAGGCTTGGATAAATAAACGAAACTATTCTTGTATGTATAATCAGCTTTATCGTTAGTCACCAGCCAAGTATCTGCCGCAACGAGGATGCTGCGTAAATCCGAAGTAAACTCATACCAGATACGCACCCCCATAAAGCCCTCACCAGCAGGAAGCTTGGCTTTTTTCTCTGCTAATGCTGATTTTGAAAAGCCTCTGGTTGACACTGATAAATTAACAGCTGGTAAGGATGTTTGATCGCTGATATTCAATTTGAATGTATCGCTAAATACAGTCCGAAAATCAATAGAGTCGACCTTCTCGTAAAATGGGTTGGCAATCTTTTCCAGCTCAGTCTGGCGAGACTTAGTGATAGCCCCATCAATCAATGCAGGGATCAAACCTCCCCCCATAGCTGCCGAGATGTTACTGGCTTTAGCACGCACTATGATCTCGTCAGCCGGAATCATGATTCTGGAATCCACTTTGGTGAGATTGGCACTTGTTCCTTTATCTAACGGGATACGGGTGACACCTGCGCAAGCAGTTAGTAAAAGCATTGAAGCAAAAACTACAATCAAACGGATATTGAGTAATTTAGGCATGATTAAATTGGTTTTTATTATTGAGGTGTAGGGAGCATATCAAAAAATACTCCAAGCATCACTGGCTTTTTTGCAGCAGCCACACCGTCTCAGTTGCAGTCGTCTTACCCTTCATGCCGCCTGCCACATCGCGGGTTTCCAGCGCGGTTAATGCATAGGTAGCGCCATAAAGCCGCGCTATCTCCTGCCCGCTCACAGAAAACGGCGGGCCATCTACCAGCGACTGATCGTATTCATAAGCAATTAACAGCTGCGGTGCGGTTTGCGTTGTATTGATTAAGTGCGCTGCATATTGCTGGCGCATCTCTGCTGGCAGCGCCACCAGTGCTGCTCGGTCATAAATCGCGTCCACCGCCCCCAAGATTTCGGCATCAAGCGCAAAAATATCGCCTACATAAATGTCTATATTCTCAGCGCTGTAGTGCCGTAATGCGCCCAATTGGTTGATGGCTGGTTTTATACCTAGAGACTCGAACAGTTCCTTGATTGCCAGCTCGCTCAACTCCGCCCCGACAACCTTGTAGTCGTGCTGTAACAGCCAGGCGATATCCAGCGTTTTGCCGCACAAAGGCACAAAAACGCGGCTACCCGCAGTTAACTTCAGTTGCTCAAAATGCGCTACCAGCAAAGGGTTGGCCTGACTTTCATGAAAACCAATCTCCCCGCGCGCCCATCTTCCATGCCAAAAATTTGCTTCCATCTCTGCTCCTTCGTGTTCGGGTTTATGTACTAGTCACATACCATTTGCTGGTATATGGCGACGACATGGGCCAGAATACAAGTTCAAGTCGACTTTAAGTCAAGCGCTAGTTTTGAAAGGTGCACCATGGATATCGCCGAAGTGGCAAAAGCCTCCGGATTACCCTCATCCACCCTGCGATTTTATGAAGAAAAAGGGCTTATTCAATCCAATCGCAGCAGCGGTCAGCGCAGGCAATATGGCGGCAATATCCTGCAAAGGCTGGCCCTCATTTCATTGGGCAGAAATGCGGGCTTCTCGCTTGATGAAATCATCCAGATGTTCACCCCAAGCGGGTCACCGGAGCTACAGATTGATCGTGGATTGCTCACCGCCAAAGCCAATGAACTGGATAAAAGAATCAAGGAATTAACCGCCATGCGCGATGGCCTGCGCCACGCCGCCGAGTGCAAAGCCCCCAGCCATTTTGAGTGCCCCAAGTTTTTAAGGCTACTCAATATCGTTGGCAAGAATCGTAGCAGGGCACCGGCCAAACTCGGGAAACCGAATACGGATAAAAGAAAATCTTGATAGATTGATTGGAAGCACACGATGGAAATGACCAAAGTAAGTGCAGGCAAACTGCGTGCTATAGGCTACGACAAAGCGACTCGAACTTTACGGGTAGAGCTGGATGACGGCAGCGCGCTGGAATATGCCGGAGTGGGCGAGAGTCTCTGGCTCAACCTCAAAGCCTCAGGCTCGCAATGGAGCTATTATCGCGACAATATTGAAGAAGAGTTCACCGCCAAGCGCGCCTCAGGCAAGTCGTCAGCTGGTGGCAAGAACCCGCTAGACGATCTGTTTAATTAAGGATTTTGCAGATCAACGATGGGCTTCAGCGTATTCAAAGAGACTGCAACATGACAAACCCACCAGATAAAAAGCTGCGTCTACTGATACATGGCCGTGTACAAGGCGTTTTTTTCCGTCAATCGATGTCACGCGAGGCGCAGAGACTAGGAGTGAGTGGCTGGGTAAGAAACCGCAGCGATGGCACGGTAGAAGCAGCAGTGCATGGCAGCACAGCTGCGGTTGATGGGCTTGTAGATTGGGCGCGGCATGGTCCAGAACTGGCACGTGTGACTAAAGTTGAGATCAGCACAGATGAAGGCGATTACAGTGGGTTCCAGGTGCTTGCTTCATCATGAACCCGCCATTAATGCAGATACTGTAAATGTGATGCCCCATAACAAGATAGCTCACACATACGATTTCAGCCTGCCAGCAGGGTACACCACCGTACGGCTACAAAATTTGAGCCAAGATGCGCAGATCAAACTACTGCCGCAAATCTTTGCACTAGCCCGAGAGCAATATCCTGAATGGCCAGCTGAGCAG
>CAYXMC010000241.1:0-3081 GCA_964466095.1 uncultured Methylophilaceae bacterium
CGGTATTTCTGCTGGGGCTTCCGCTCCAGAAGTCTTGGTCAAAGAGGTGATTGCCAAATTGAAAGAACTGGGCGCTGCTGATGTGCGGGAACTGCAGGGAGTTGTTGAGAATGTGGTGTTTCAGCTACCCAAGAATCTTACAGCGGCATAAATAAAAAAGGGCGCTAGGCGCCCTTTTTTAACAGGAAATTTACTTCTTCAGTAATTTATCGATGCTGCATGCTGTGGTTGGATTTAGCGCCAACGTCAGCATCCCGCCACTGATGGCCAGATATTGCATGAACTGGATAGGTTCATGCAGCTTGAGTGCGAAGGCAATGAACAAGGCATAGGCTGAAAGTACATAAGCTGCAGTTTTGGTTTTGAATCCCAAGAACAAAGCAGCCCCTGCTACCAATTGAATCAGTACCATCAAGGGTACAAAAATGCCCGGCAGGCCGTATTGTCCCAGATACATTTGGTATTGCTCGTAACCGGAAGGTGTATTCAGGATGATGGAAAGCTGGATGATGATAGATACCAGAAAAATTTGAGACAGTAGGATACGTGCTAGTGCAGCAAGATATTGGTTCATGGCCTTACCTTTTATTTACGCATGGAATTAAGATGGCACATGATGCCTGTAAGCCTTATGACAAGCAATAGGAGCCGATAATGAGACTTTATTTTGTGTTGATCGCAATTGTCATGCTGATGTCAGCCTGTGGTGCAGATAAAACGCCGGATTCTCCGGGTGAGCCTGCTCCACCTGTACCAAAAATAGCGGAGGAGGCGCGAACAGTCCTGGATGGCGCGAATACCGTCGATGCAACAGTTGAGCAGGCCGCTGAGGATGCAAGAAAAGAGATCGATGCCCAAACCCAGTAAGTTCGAGATTCAGAAGGTAACTTGGCAACACCACCACGAACAGCTAATCAATATACGGCAGCAGGTGTTCATAGATGAGCAGCAAGTGCCCGTATCACTGGAATGGGATGGTATGGATGAAACGGCGATTCATCTCTTGGCAGTGGATCGGGCTGGTAACGCGATTGGTTGTGCCCGCATACTCAATGATGGCAGCATAGGGCGCATGGCAGTACTTGCTGGTGCTCGTGGACAAGGAGCAGGCATGGCCTTGCTGCTAGCAGCACTCGAAATATGTAAGCAGCAGGGATGGCATCATGCACGATTGTCAGCACAAACTCATGCCATCGGCTTTTACCAGCGTGCCGGATTTGTCGTCTGCAGTGCAGAATATCCAGATGCCGGCATACCGCATGTAGACATGAAATTAAAATTGTTGAATTAAAGTAAACAATGATTTGCTGATGGGGGCACCCTTCGGTAAAATGCGGCTTTTATTTCGTTGCTCAATCTCTTTAAGGAAATTCCATGTCCAAGATCGTTTTCAAAGCCGGTGAAGCTACCGTGTTCAGTGAAGGTAAAGACGTTACAGCCGCAATGCCAGAAATCCTGATCGGTGCCGTAGATGGCCCAGTCGGTACAGCATTTGCCAACATGATGGCACAAAGCAAAGGCCACACTGCCATGTTCGCAGTACGCGACATCAATCAACTGGTGCGCCCAGCTACCATGATGGTCCCTAAGGTGACTTTGAAAGACTCCATCAACATCGAGCTGTTCGGTGGTGTGGTACAAGCTGCTACTGCAGATGCGATTCTGGACTGTGTAATCGAAGGCATCATCCCTAAAGATCAAGTCAACGATCTCTGTATTGTGAGTCTGGTATGGATTGACCCAGGTTGTGGCCCACTGGCCAAGGAAGGCAAGCTGGACAAGGCCGACATGTACAAGAACAACTACGAAGCAACCAAGCTGGCAATTAAGCGTGCCCTCAACGATGAGCCATCAATTGATGAACTGATCGCTAACCGCAAGACGATCAAGCATTGTATGTGGGACGAGTCCTGGGGCGAGATTTAATTTCTTTTAAATCAATCCCGTGCGTTGTTGCCGTCGCTTGCCGTACTTTTTTGTACTGTCTGCGCTCGGGCGCCTTGTCTGAATCAAATTTAAAAGCAAAATCTGCATGAAAAGGGTGGCGTGAGCCGCCCTTTTTTTATCTATTAGGCTGAGATTCTGACTGGTATGCGTTTTGCGCCAAACGGCTTTTCAAATTTGCCGAAGCGGCCAGCTATCTTGTGCTGACACTTTGGGCACTCGCCATTGATCGTCATTTCATAGTGTTTGATGTTGTACCAGTCGCGCACGATGAGGGCATGTTGGCAGTTTGGGCAATAAGTGGTGCCGCCAGTTGCATCGTGCACA
Organism: uncultured Methylophilaceae bacterium; assembly: GCA_964466095.1. Taxonomy (GTDB): domain Bacteria; phylum Pseudomonadota; class Gammaproteobacteria; order Burkholderiales; family Methylophilaceae; genus CAYXMC01. Next base: position 2,272 of record CAYXMC010000241.1, read on the forward strand.
TTGCCTGTATAGACATGGTTAAGGCCGTGATCCAGTGCAATACGGCGAGCACGGCTCAGGGTTTCTGGTGGTGTGGCAGGGATATCACGCATCTTCCAGTCGGGATGAAAGGCGGTGAAATGCAGCGGCACATCTGGCCCCAGTTCGCTCATCAACCATAGGCTGAGAGCTTTCAGTTCACTATCACTGTCATTATGTTCAGGAATCAGTAGTGTCGTAATCTCCAGCCAGCAGTCGGTATCATGGTGCACATAACAGAGTGTATCCAGCACATCATGCAGGTGCGAGCCCGTGAGTCTGAGGTAAAAATCTTCAGTGAATGCCTTCAGGTCAATATTCGCAGCATCCATCTTGCTGTAGAACTCACGTCTGGGAGCATCGTGGATATAGCCGGCAGTGACAGCCACAGTCTGCAGACCTAGCGCATGGCAGGCATCAGCAGTGTCTAACGCATACTCAAAGAAAATCACTGGGTCGTTATAGGTAAAGGCCACGCTTTTGCTGCCAGTATCTTTGGCGGCCTTGGCTATCAGCTCAGGTGTTGCCCGGTTCATCAGTTTGTCCATCTCGCGGGAGCGTGAGATATCCCAGTTCTGGCAGAATTTGCAGGCGAGGTTACAGCCAGCAGTGCCGAATGAGAATACGCTGGAGCCTGGGTAAAAGTGGTTGAGTGGTTTTTTTTCGATAGGGTCTATACAGAAACCGGAACTACGGCCATAAGTGGTGAGCACCATGGCATCATCAACCCGGCCACGCACGAAACAGGCACCGCGCTGACCTTGATGCAATTTGCAATCACGTGGGCAGATG
>CAYXMC010000242.1:0-3073 GCA_964466095.1 uncultured Methylophilaceae bacterium
GTTAACTCGCAGTAAGATGTTCACAAGTAAAAAAACAATGCAGTAGGCACTAACATTCTGGCAGTGCCACTGATTCCATAGAGGAGATCTGCAATGTTGAATGTTGAACAACGTCTCAAAAGATCTAAAGCACGTGGACCACAAGTTCACGATGCTGAGCCTAAACGGAAATTCCTCGCTTTCACATTAAGCCTGGAAGAATACTGCATTGACCTATCTATGGTTCAGGATATCCTGGACTTTGACGCAGTTGCCACTTTGCCTAATACCCCGGACTACATCAAAGGCATATTGCTATATCGCAATCAGGTGATTCCCGCTATCGACATGCGTGTGCTGTTTAATCTTGGGGCCCCAGCCTGCGATGCCTACACCCCGATTATTGTTATCCAGTGCGAAGGCCAATACGCCGCCTTGATTGTAGATTGTGTGCTCGACGAAATGGAAATCGATAGCAGTCATATCCGCCAGATTTTCAGCCCCGGTTCTGCAGATTTTGATTTTATGGTGGCCTCAAGCGTAGTTGCACAACGCAAAGTTGTCATCCTAGACCCAAAAAAGCTGGTAGCTATGCCCGGCATTGTCGACCACATACCCGCTAATTCTTACCACTGATTACACCGCCAGCTCTTGTTTGATCTCCACATATCCCTTTCAAGCCCGAGAAATCGGGCTTTTTTTTATGTTTTTTACAATTTTTGTGAAGTTCGCCGTAGTGCATTACAAATTACTGGGTTAAGATAAAAGCTCCTTACAACCTCTATGAGTGATTACGTACATGAACAAACAAGAATTAATTGATCAGATCGCTTCTGAAGCTGGCATCACCAAGGCTGCTGCTGCTAAGGTTATTGATGCTTTCACAGGTAGCGTAACTGCTGCATTGAAGAAAGGTGACACAGTTACCTTGATCGGTTTTGGTACTTTCGCGGTTAGCCAACGCGCTGCTCGTACCGGCCGTAACCCACAAACAGGTAAAGAACTGAAAATTGCTGCTCGCAAGGCTCCAGCCTTCCGCGCCGGCAAGGCACTGAAAGATGCACTGAATTAATTAATTCTTTGCCAGAGTATGAAATAAAAACGCCAGCTAGATGCTGGCGTTTTTATTTGCCTATCCCCAGACCCCTCACCGTTATTGGTTCCCAGCACAAGCCAGAAAGGCACATGGATATTAGCTTTCAAGGTCATGCTTGATGAATGCAGATTTGTCAGCTGACTACAAAACTAATGTATATCTTCAAACAAGGAAGATTGTAGTACTTGCTTAAGTTTGCGTATGCCAGCTGCAATTTGCTCTTCTGACAGGTGGCAAAATGACAACCTGATGCCGTAAGCCTCTGAGCCGTCATAATCAAAATGTTCGCTGGTCTGGACTTTCAACTTACTTGCCGCAAGATTGCTTTTCAGGCGCTCTATATCGACCATGGGCTTACACACTAGCCAGACACCAAGACCGCCGTATGGAACATCAAAGTTCACGTAGTCTGCAAGTTGTGATTTGAGATGGGTCAACATACAACTCTGTCTGCCCGCATATAGAGTGCTAAGTTTCCTTCTGATCCTTTGGATTTCGCCACTCTCAAGCAGGTTAGCCACCGCCAGCTGAAATGGCGTATCCATTTGAAACCCGGAAAGTTTGATCTCATATTCAAATGCCTGTATCTGAATATCCGGGGCTACGAGAAACCCAAGATTGAGACCTGATGGCAGGTATCTGCTCAGGTCAGAAATATACAAATGGCGCTCTGTCTGATTGCCCCGCAATAAAGTGGCTACGGGTTGGCTGGTGAAATTAAAAAGATGGTGCTGATCGCTCTCTACCAAAATGAAACCATGCTTCTCTGAAAGCTCTTTGAGTACTTTGCGCCTGAAGTCACTTAAATAAGCGCCTGTCGGATACTGGTGCTGCGGTGATACAAACACTGCAGCAACATCACCTTGCGCGCACAGGCTTTTGATCTGTTCGACCTTCATGCCATCCTGATCTATATCTATAGAGATGGGGTACAAGCCAAGGGAGGATGCCACCTCTATCAAATTAGGCTCGCAGAGCTTTTCAAACAACACAATCTTTTTCTGCTGTCTGGCCAGATACCTGAAAATGAGATATCTGGCGACTGCCGGTTTGGGTACTACGCATAAGTTTTGATATGAAACCTGAAAGCCATATTCAAGACTTAGCATCTCTGCCAGCTGTTTTCTTAATGCATAGATTCCCGATGGATGCGCAGGGATTTGGGTTTTTGATTGTGGCAGGCAGCGAAACACCTTATAAAAAGCCTTGCTGACGGCATCTACAAAATCATGCATGGCAACCGACTCATCAGTGAAATCGAGTACGGAATCATTAGCAGCTACCAGCTCATGCCTGTAGGCATGCGCATTATTAGCCTCCAACTCTTGTGTCAGAGGTGAAACAAAGGTACCTCTTCTGTGTTGTGTTGTAAGCCAGCCTTGCGAAATCAATTCCTCATAGCAAAGCACTACGGTTTTTCGGTTAACACTTAATTTTTTTGCCAGCGCTCTGGTACCAGGCATTACCGTATTGGCTGTCAACCTGCCAGACTGGATCTCCTTGACGATTTCATCTGCCAAGCCCATGTAAAGAGGCACCCCAGCCGCCACTTGCAAGTCAAAATTGATATCCCAGTTACGTAACATTGCCTAGTAATCAAATATAAATACCATTCTCTCTGCAAAATTAGTTCCATCTAAAAAATTGATATTTATCAATTGGTTAATAAAGCCTCTTGCTGACAGACACCAACCAGTGGTGGCTACTTACAACCGTATTGGGTGATTACACGCATCTGGCTCTTTTTTTGTTCATAAATTCTGGACTATCTGGACTATCCATATTTCTTGATTCTGGAGGATTCTCTCTCATTAACATTTAGTTACAGTTCTGCCGTGATTCGCAAACATTCATTAACAAATTAACAAGTGAATGCCGAGTCATTTACAGAAGCTCGGTACTGAGCCCTGTAATCCGTAAATTCAATATTGAATGGAGAAATTAAATGGAGATGAGCAAAATCAAACTGGCTCTCGGTTTAGTGGTTGGTGCTTCTTT
>CAYXMC010000243.1:0-3071 GCA_964466095.1 uncultured Methylophilaceae bacterium
CAAACCAAGGTGAATGGATGATCCTCATCCACATTGCGTATCTGCCTGATGCGGTCTTGTGCATCCTTGTTTCCGAGGATGCAACCCAATGCGTAACTTGAATCTGTGGGATATGCAATCACCCCGCCATTGCGCAGTATCTCAATTGCTTGATTGATGAGCCTAGCCTGAGGGTTATCTGGATGTATCACAAAATATTGGGCCATTAATTCACTATCGCCTCGAATTGTGGCCAGCCCTGCCATACAGGCTGACAACCTGCAGGCAATTCAGGCAATTTGCCCATTTCAATGAAAGTTTGCCCCGGCCCATGGTAATCCGAGCCTGCCGAGGCTTGCAACCCGAACTGATGGGCATATCTGGCAAACTCACGGTACTGATCCGGAGTATGACTGCCAGTGACTACCTCTATCGCTGTACCCCCCAGATTACGGAACTCCTCCATAAGTAGCAGCATATTCGTTCGCCCCAAGTCATAACGTCCCGGATGTGCGAGCACAGCCACCCCGCCACTGCCAATGATCCAGCTAAGTGCTTCTGACAACTCTGCCCATTGGTGTTCGAAATATCCAGGTTTGCCTTTAACCAGATAATGCTTGAATACAGCTTTTACATCCTTGCCATAGCCCTGCTCAATTAAGAACCGGGCAAAATGGCTACGACTGATAATGCCCTGCTTGGCATGCGCATAAGCACCCTCAAGACTGCCTTTGACGCCGATTTTTTCAAGACTTGCTGCTATCCCCTTTGCTCGCTGATGACGACCAGAACGTATCTCAGCAAGGCCTTCAACCAACGGAGGATAGGTAGGATCGATATTCAGCCCGACAATGTGTATGGTACGTTTACGCCAGGTAACCGAGATTTCAACCCCGTTAATCAGCGATATCCCAAGTGGCTGTGAAACCCTGTGCGCCTCTGGCAAACCGGCCACATCATCATGATCTGTCAGGGCCAGTATCTGTACACCTTTGCTAGCAGCATAGCTCACCAATTCGGCAGGGCTAAGCAGCCCATCGGAAACTGTGGAGTGCGAATGTAGGTCTATCTGGATATGCATTAGTTAAAGTGAGATTAAATATTGCTGCGTGTCTTGTAGGTGTATACGAATCATAGCAAAATACGGCTCTCCCCAATGACCTGTTTTAAGGCTAGGCAACTGCATGAAGCTCTTTTTTGACCTCTTTCCGGTCATCCTGTTTTTCGTTGTTTACAAGTTTTTTGGCATCTATGCTGCTACCTCGGTAGCCATTATCGCCACCATCGCCCAGATTGCATGGGCCAAGTTCAAGCACGGCAAGGTGGATGGTTCACTTATCGCCAGTGGCGTGATCATCGTGGTTTTTGGCGGCGCAACATTACTGTTGCATGATGAGAGCTTCATCAAATGGAAACCCAGCATTCTTTACTGGTTTTTCACAGTAGCGCTGATAGGCAGCAACCTGCTTTTTAGCAAAAACCTGATACGTAGCCTAATGGAAAAACAGATCAGCATGCCGGATAACATCTGGAACAAGCTCAATCTGGCTTGGGCTTTGTTCTTCCTGTTGCTTGGGTTCATCAACTTATATGTAGCCCATCACTTCTCAACCGACACCTGGGTTAATTTCAAGCTGTTCGGCACTACAGGCCTGATGCTTGTATTTATTGTGGGTCAGAGTCTTGCTATCAATAAGTACATCATTGAAAAGGATGCCGAATAATGCTTTATGCAATCATGGCAGAAGACACTCCGGGCAGTCTGGAAAAGCGCCTGAGCAACCGCCCGCCACACCTTGCCCGACTGCAGGCATTGCAGGAAGCAGGCAGATTGCTGCTGGCAGGCCCATTCCCTGCCATAGACAGTGTAGATCCCGGGCCGGCCGGATTTAGTGGTAGCCTGATTGTTGCTGAATTTGCCTCACTGCAAGAAGCTCAGGCTTGGGCCAATGCCGACCCTTTTGTTGCTGCCGGGGTTTATGCAAAAGTCACCGTCAAACCATTCCGGAAAACTCTGCCATGATCGATCTGGCAACTGAAATACGCACTCGCCTTGCCGTGCTGGAGCCGAGCCTGCTGGAAATTCAGGACGACAGTGCCCTGCATGCAGGGCACCGCGGCAATACAGGCGGCGGACATTTCACTATCAGGATCGTAAGCTCGCAATTTTGCGGGAAATCACAGATAATGCGGCATCGCTCTATTTATCAACCACTTGCCGATCTAATGCCACATCAAATTCATGCACTCAGTATTCGTGCATATGCAAGTGATGAACCTTTATCCACCCCTTAAGGAAACTTAATGAAGACTATGTCTAAAGTGCTGATTGCAATGTTTGCACTGAGTATCATGAGTAATGTCTATGCTGCTGACTCCACTACTGCTGCAACAGTGAATGGAAAGGCCATTAAACAATCACTGGTTGACTACATCATCAAGGATGCCACTGCTCGTGGTCAAAAGATTGATGACAGTACAAAGGAAGTCATCATCAACAAGCTGATTAGCAGCGAACTTGTTTATCAGGAAGCTCAGCGTCTTGGCTTGGATAAACAGCCTGATTACGTTGCAAAGGAAGAACTGGCTCGCCGTGAACTGCTGGTGAACACTTTCTTGCAGGACTACCTGAAAAAGAATCCAGTAAGCGAAGCCGATAGCAAAGCAGCCTATGACAAATATCGCAATGAGCTGGGTGACAAGGAGTACAGTGCCAAGCACATCCTGGTAGCCACTGAAGCTGAAGCCAAAGACATCATTGCCCAACTCGGCAAAGGTGGAGATTTTGCCAAGATCGCCAAGGAAAAATCTAAAGATCCAGGCTCCAAGGATAAGGGTGGCGATCTCGGCTGGTTCTCACCTGCTGGCATGGTGAAGCCATTTAGCGATGCGGTGACGAAACTGCAAAAGGGTGCTGTCAGCCAGTCACCAATCCAAACCCAGTTTGGCTGGCATGTCATCAAGCTTGATGATATACGCGACCTGCAAGCACCCGCATATGACAAGGTGAAAGAAGGTCTGCAAAAACAGCTGCAACAACAGCAACTGGAAAAACTGCTGACTGATCTGCGTACCAAGGCAAAGATCGACAC
>CAYXMC010000244.1:0-3062 GCA_964466095.1 uncultured Methylophilaceae bacterium
GACCCTGTGAAATACGAAGTGGACAAGGAAACCGGCGCGATTTTCGTTGACCGTTTCATGGGCACTGCCATGCAGTATCCATGCAATTACGGCTATATCCCGCACACCCTCTCAGAAGATGGAGACCCGGTAGATGTTCTGGTAATCACCCCAGTGCCATTGATTCCTGGTGTGGTAGTGCGCTGCCGTCCGCTCGGTATGCTGAAGATGACTGATGAAGCTGGCCCAGATGCCAAGCTGCTGGCTGTGCCGGTGGATAAGGTTTGTGGTCTTTACAGCCACTTCAAGACATTTGAAGATGTTTCGGCTTGGCGTCTGAAAATGATTGCTCACTTCTTTGAGCACTATAAGGATTTGGACAAGGGCAAGTGGGTCAAGATTGATGGCTGGTTAGGTCTGGATGAAGCTCGTGAAGAAATCATGTCCGGTGTGAAGCGTTATGACGCTGAAGAAATAAAGCCACAGTTCTAATCAGAACTGGTGCAAATAAAAAAGGCAGCCAATTGGCTGCCTTTTTTATTACCTGCCAGGTGGCAGTGGTGATGGCTTAAAGCAACGGAACAATCAGCAACGCCACAATATTGATGATCTTGATTAATGGGTTCACAGCAGGGCCGGCGGTATCTTTATAGGGGTCGCCCACCGTATCACCGGTGACTGCCGCCTTGTGGGCATCCGAGCCTTTGCCGCCATGATTGCCATCTTCAATATATTTTTTGGCATTATCCCAGGCGCCGCCGCCTGTACACATAGAGATTGCAACGAAAAGACCAGTGACGATAGTCCCCATGAGCAGACCGCCCAGCGCTTTGGGTCCAAGTGCTAAACCGACAATAATCGGCACGGCTACCGGCAGTAAGGATGGAAGCATCATTTCCTTGATGGCAGCACTGGTCAGCATGTCTACAGCTTTGCCATATTCCGGTTTGCCAGAACCATCCATGATGCCCTTGATATCACGGAACTGACGGCGCACTTCTTCCACAACCGCTCCAGCCGCACGACCTACAGCTTCCATCGCCATGGCACCAAACAGATAGGGAATCAATCCGCCAATAAAGAGGCCGACAATCACATAAGGGTCACTAAGGTCGAAAGTTGCTTCCAAACCTACGCCCTCCAGTTTGTGGGTGTAATCTGCAAACAATACGAGTGCTGCCAGGCCTGCAGAACCAATCGCATAGCCTTTGGTGACTGCTTTGGTTGTGTTGCCCACAGCATCGAGTGGATCAGTGACATCACGTACGCTACTTGGCAATTCTGACATTTCGGCAATGCCGCCAGCATTGTCCGTGATTGGTCCATAAGCGTCCAAGGCAACGACGATACCTGCCATACTCAGCATGGAAGTGGCCGCAATAGCCACACCGTAGAGTCCAGCCAGGCCGTAAGAAACGATAATGGCGATACAGACTGAAATGACGGGCCAAGCTGTGGACTTCATGGAGATGCCGATACCGGCGATGATATTGGTGGCATGGCCAGTGGTCGAGGCCTTGGCCACATGCTTGACCGGAGCATAGTCAGTGCCAGTGTAATACTCCGTAATCCATACTAATGCAGCCGTGAGCACGAGACCAACTGCACAAGCGCCAAACAAGGCATTTGCAGTCACTTCTTTACCGGAGGCAATGATGCCATCAGGGAAGACTTTGGTTGTAACAAAGTAAAAGGCAATCAGTGATAGCACTCCTGCAACTGCCAGACCCTTGTACAAGGCTGGCATTACATTCTTCATGCCGGGGGAGGCTTTGACGAAAAAGCAGCCGATGATGGAAGCCACTATTGATACAGCTCCCAGCAGCAAAGGATAAAGTACACCATTGGCCCCAGCTTCAGCCAGTAGCAAACCGCCCAGCACCATGGTTGCTATCAGTGTCACCGCATAGGTCTCAAACAGGTCAGCTGCCATGCCCGCACAGTCGCCAACATTATCGCCTACGTTGTCTGCAATCACGGCAGGGTTGCGCGGATCATCTTCTGGAATGCCCGCTTCTACCTTGCCAACCAGATCAGCCCCTACGTCAGCACCCTTGGTAAAGATGCCGCCACCAAGACGAGCGAAAATTGAAATCAATGAGGAGCCAAAGGCAAGGCCAATCAGCGGATTCAGGTCAGTAGCCTGTTCTGCACCAAGGAAAGTATAAAAGCCAGCCACACCCAGTAACCCTAAACCTACTACCAGCATGCCAGTGATGGCACCACCTTTGAAGGCTACATCAAGCGCGGCACTGATCCCGTTGGTGGCTGCCTGTGCTGTACGTACATTGGCACGAACAGAAACATTCATGCCGATAAAGCCACATGCACCAGAAAGCACAGCGCCTACAACGAAGCCTATCGCTGTGGTCGTGCTGAGGAAGACGCCTATCAGTATCGCCAGAATGACACCGACAATGGCGATGGTTTTGTATTGGCGCGCCAGATAAGCTGCAGCGCCCTGCTGAATTGCCCCTGCAATTTCCTGCATGCGGGCATTGCCGGCAGGTTGTGCAAAGATCCATTGACTCATTACTGCGCCATACAGCACAGCAAGTATTGCCGCGCCTATGGTTAACATTAGTGCTACTGACATGACCTCTCCTATCAAATTTTAATTATTGAAGGAGCTCCAAATCATTTCGTCTTGCGCCACTTTGTGATTCCGAAATTATTCAGAGTTCCAAAGTTGATACAAAAACATGTAATACCTAATGATGCGGGTAACGCCTGAAGTGGCGATTTATTATTGCATTAAACGTAGGGGAGTAACAGCCTTATTCGCCAACCTGTAATAGCAAGCCGCGTTGTCTGGCAGCACGGAAGTAGCCGAGAAAAGCGGCAATGCCAGCAGCGAGGAAGATAGCGTTCAAAACAATCGCTGCCCACAGGTGATGCAGGTTGAAGTGATGCTGGAATAGCAGTTCGCGCATGCCTTCAAATACGTGGCTGGCAGGTAGAGCCCATGCCAGAGGCTGTAGCCAGTCTGGCAATACTGCTACCGGGTAGTAGATGGCGCACAAAGGCTGTAAGGCAAACACGGTCACCCAGGCAATACTTTCCGCACCCAGCCCGTAGCGCAG
>CAYXMC010000245.1:0-2991 GCA_964466095.1 uncultured Methylophilaceae bacterium
AGGCCATGATTTTTCACACCATCCAGTGGGTAATGGCGGCTTCAAGTTAATTGCCTGGAATGCCAGCCTAGAATTGCAACGCTTGCGTGATGATCAGCAATTCACGCTGACTGAAGTAAAAGACCCGACTGTACGTATTCTCAAGCTTAAGCGTGGAGAGATAGACATGCTTCAGGGTGACTTGCCACCAGAGTTGGTGGGGTATTTGCGTGGGCAGGAAAGTATTGATCTGCAAAGTGGCCCTGGTGCCAATTTCTCTTACCTTGGGTTTAACCTGCAAGACCCGCTACTTTCAAAACTGGCCGTGCGGCAAGCTATTGCCCTCGGTATCAATCGCCAAGTGATTATAGAGAAAGCCTTGGTGGCAGGCAGTCGCAAGGCTGGTGCCATACTGCCGCCGGAGCATTGGGCAGGCAACCCTGATTTGCAAGATTACGAATACAACCCTGCCTTGTCACGGAAGTTGCTACAAGAGGCAGGATTCAAACTACCGATAAAACTGGTCTACAAGACCTCTACAGATGCCCAACGTGTGCGTCTGGCTACTATCCTGCAGGCGCAATTGCGAGAGGCGGGTATCTCGCTGGAGATTCGCAGTCTGGATTGGGGTACTTTTTTTGATGACGTTAAACATGGCAATTTTCAGCTTTACGGGCTGACCTGGGTTGGCATCAAGACACCAGAAATATACCGGCTGGCTTTTCATAGTGATTCCATTCCGCCTAAAGGCGCTAATCGTGGCAGATATGCTGATCCTGTTCTGGACGATCTAATAGAGAAGCATGAATGGCGCTCTTCCACCAGCCGCATACACCAACAGCTCCCTTATGTGCCGCTCTGGTACGAAGGTCAGTTTTCAGCTTTGCACAAACCCTTGAAAAATTATCCCCTGAAAGCAGATGGAAATTGGGATGGCCTTGCTACAATCACCCGCTATGCAGATTGAAATTTCCATTCCTGATCAATTACTCACAGTGCTGGACGAGGCAGGCGAACTGCTGGCTGAATTCCCGGTTTCTACAGCGTTGAATGGCCCAGGCTGCGAGAAGAACAGCGGGTGTACGCCAATAGGCCAGCATGTCATTCGCGCCAAGATAGGCGAGGGTGCAGAGTTAAGGACAGTGTTTCGTGGCCGCAGGCCAACTGGCGAAATCTGGACGCCTGAGCTTTCTTTTGAATACCCGCAGCGCGACTGGATACTGACGCGCATACTCTGGTTGTCTGGCACTGAAAAAGGATTAAACCGCTTGGGTAACGTTGATAGCATGCAGCGTTATATCTATATCCACGGCACGCCAGATACTGAGCCGATGGGCGTGGCACGCTCTCATGGCTGCATACGCATGCGCAACGAGGATGTGGCAAACCTGTATGACATGGTGCCGCTGGGCACAGTGGTCAATATCCGCAATGATTAAACGTATTTTTGGCACTATCCCTGTAGTCTTCGGTGTACTGCTGCTTACCTTCATGCTAGTGCACATGGTGCCGGGTGATCCGGTGGAAGTGATGCTCGGCGAATCTGTGGCGATGGCAGATCGTGAGGCATTGAGAACAGAGCTGGGGCTGGATCAGTCGCTAGCTGTGCAATTCGGACGCTATCTCAGTCACCTTGCTCATGGTGATTTCGGTTATTCCATTCATACCCGTGCCCCAGTGCTTGATCTCTTGGTGCAACGCTTGCCTGCGACCATTAGGCTTGCTTGCTTCGCGCTGCTTATTGCCGTGGTGATTGGACTGCCACTGGGTGTGTTGGCGGCTCTCAAGTCCGGCAAGTGGCCGGATAGCCTGGCGACCCTTTCCAGCCTGACAGTTTCTGCTATGCCGCATTTCTGGCTGGGGCCATTACTGATGCTGGTATTTGCAGTCTGGCTGGGCTGGCTACCGGTGAGCGGTATGGATCAATCTGCTTCTATCATCCTGCCGGCATTGACGTTAGGCTGTGGCCTTGCTGCCATATTGACGCGTATGACCCGTGCCAGCCTGCTGGAAGTCTTGCATGAGGATTTTGTACGTACCGCGCGAGCCAAAGGTCTTGCCGAGCGTACAGTGATATTGAAGCATGCTTTGCGTGCTGCCTTGCTGCCGGTGATTACTGTGCTTGGCCTGCAACTGGGCAGTCTGCTGGCAGGTGCTGTGATTACCGAAACCGTTTTTGGTTGGGAGGGTATAGGGCGTCTGCTGGTGGAATCTATCGAGAAGCGCGATTACCCAATTACTCAGGCGTGCGTTCTGGTAATCGCTATGAGCTATGTCTTGGTCAACCTGTTGACTGATCTGATATACATGCGAATAGACCCACGAGTGAGGTTTGCATGAACAGGCGGCAGTGGCCAACGCTCATTATCCTGTTCTGGTTGGCGGCAGCCATCATGGCAAGCCTCTTTGATCTACAGCCGGATGCTATCCATCTGGACAGCATCCTGACTACACCGAATTGGCAACATTGGCTGGGTTGTGATGATCTGGGGCGCGATATCGCTGCTCGCTTGTTTACCGGTGCCCGGGTTTCCATGACAGTAGCGATCGTGGTCACCATGATTACCCTGAGTGTGGGGCTGTTGATTGGCATTTTTTCAGGGTTTTATGGCGGCTGGCTGGATAGAGTGCTGATGCAGGTGACCGATGTGTTTCTGGCATTTCCCGGGATCCTGCTGGCTATTGCCTTTGCTGCTGTTCTGGGGGCTGGCTTGAATAACCTGATATTGGCCTTGTGCCTGACATCCTGGGTCGGCTACGCCCGGCTGACGCGTGCGCAAGCTTTGTCGCTCCGCAATCGTCAGCATGTGCTGGCCGCAGAGTCTCTGGGGGCTAGCGTACCTCGTATCATGCTCAAGCACATGCTGCCTTTGTTATCTGCGCCACTTATTGTTGAGGCGACCTATAGCATCGCCAGTCTGGTGATTGCCGAAGCCAGCCTTTCTTTTCTCGGGCTGGGATTGCAGGCGCCTGCTGCCTCTTGGGGTGGCATGATGCGTGATGGTGTGCGCT
>CAYXMC010000246.1:0-2983 GCA_964466095.1 uncultured Methylophilaceae bacterium
CGACCAAAAATGGGGTGTTAACGGTCTGCTGGCTGTTGTTGCACCTAACATGATGACCAAACCTGCAACCGTCATGTTTAACAAGGTAACTATCAAGAACGGTAAGCAAGCTGTTCAAATGTTTGGCCCAGCGCAACGTGGTGTTTCCATGGCTGTGATGGAATGTGTTGAAGATGGCACTATCCCATTGGAAGAAGCTGATGACGTATTTATCTGCGTGGGCGTATTCTTGGATCACCGTGCTGACATGGATGACCGTATTCAAGACTGGAACTACCGTGCTACAAAGCAGGCAATCAAGAGTGCAGTTGCTCGTGAACCAAAAGCTGAATATGTTGTGAAGCATTTCCGCGATACTTCGCACCCATTCGCTGCCAAGTAACCTAGCATGGTCACAAAATGACCATAAAGGTGAAGACTCAAAAGCCCAACGATTGTTGGGCTTTTTGTTTTTTTAATCCTGTAGTTCGCTCAACTCTGAGCTGCCTATTTCTCCGCTATGTAGCGCAGTTGCGAGTAGTGCTCCAGAAATGCCTATGGTTTTTAAAGTATGCAAATCCGCTGCATTACGTACACCGCCAGCGGCATAAAGAGCCTTGTCGCCAGAGTTTTGTCTGAATCTGTGAAGTTTCTCCCAATCGGGTCCATTGCCGCTACCTACCCGATTCAGTGTCATAACGATCAGATTTGCTGGCCAGTTTTCATTGGCAAGTAATTCTGGTGGTCCTTGATAAATATCATTTTTGAAATCGAGAGACAACACAACTCGTTGTTGAGCAGCTTCTGAAAATAGCTTGTATTGCCCAATGCTTGCCATGCTTTCAGTGCCCAGCACGGCATATGCACCGGTTCTCAGCAAGGCTTGCAGATGAGTGGGCGATTGGAAACCTGCGTCTACCCAAAAGCAGATACCAGAGTGTTGCTCTATCATTTTGCTGATCAGTTGCAGATTGTCATTGTTGTTCTGTATCGCATTCAAATCGGCAATATAGCAGTGGCTGAAGGGATATAATGAACGCAGTGCCTGAATCACATCCATAGGTTGACAAGATGCACATATGGTCGATTCAATCGGTTGATAGTTCTTGCGATTCCCAAGCTTTGCATGGACAACCTGCCCATCTAGCAGGTCAATAACGGGAATGACGTTCACGATAGTTTCTATATTGAAAGTTCTGGTTTGAAAGTTTTTGTCTGTGAATACATTACAGGCGGCGGCCTGCGTGGGGAGATTATACCGACCTCATTGGCAGAAGAGGGCAGGTTAATGCGTGATGCCGTCATACGGGATTTTTCACTACTGCCGGAAGTGGCAATAACTGTTAGTTGGGATGACCGCTTGCCAAAACCTCAAGCTGATTCTCTAGTGACCATTACGACTGGGGATAATGCGCTGGAACATTGGGCCAAAAGTTTTGAAATGTCCGATGCTGTGATACTGATTGCTCCTGAGACCAAAGGGGTGCTATACCAATTGACGAAAATGGTAGAGCAATCGGGTAGCACTTTGCTTGGTTGCCATTCAACTGCAGTTGTTGTTGCGAGTTCGAAGCTGCTTACATGCCAAGTATTGCAATCAGCCGGTGTCTCAGTATTGCCTTGTTATCGCTGGCAAGATATTCCGCTCAATATGAATGGCCCTTACGTGGCGAAAATGGATGATGGAGCAGGTTGCGAAGACAGCAGAATATTCAAAGATTTTGATTCGCTAGACGAGTTTATGCAGACTCGGCAAGAGACGCATGTGGTACAAACATATCAGGAAGGTACTCCAGTAAGTATTTCCATGCTTTGCAAGCATGGGCGTGCCTGGCTTTTGAGCTGCAATCAGCAGAAGATTTCTAATGGTTCAGGGCTATTTAGATATACAGGCAGTATATTGAATGGCGTCGATGAGTTCCGGGCTCAATTTGAGCAGATTGCAGAGCAGGTCGCACAGGCGATACCAGGACTATTTGCTTATGTTGGGATTGATCTTATCCTGGAGCACGGGTATTGCCACGTGCTGGAAATCAATCCACGCCTGACCACTTCATATGCTGGAATACATGAAGCAGTGAGCCGTAATCCGGCACGACTGATACTGGACTTGGCCTATAATAACGATTTTGTTATGCCGCAAATTACCCGCAATCGGGTGGAAATATCATTAGATGGATCGTCATAAAACGTTGGGCTGGGATGTAGGCGGGGCTCATTTAAAAGCTGCCTTACTCGATGCTGATGGCAAGATTGTGCAGGTATTGCAGCTGCCATGTCCCTTGTGGCGAGGGATGCAGTACCTTAGTGATGCGATAGACCTAGTGCTTGCTCAATTGGCTGACCCTGTGCAACAGCATGCAGTAACTATGACAGGGGAGTTGGTTGATCTCTTTCCCGATCGTCAGTCCGGAGTCATGCAGATCGCTGATATGATGTCTCAAAAACTGGATGGCAAAGTAGCTTTTTATGCAGGTGAGCTGGGTTTTGTTGCAATCGCTGATGTTGCCTACAATGCTAGCTCTATCGCTTCTGCCAACTGGCTTGCCAGCGCTAATTGGCTTGCAAAACAGATACCTGATGCGCTGTTTGTGGATATAGGTAGCACGACCTCAGACCTGATTCTTTTACATGAAGGGCAGCCGGCTCCCAAAGGCAATACTGATGCAGCACGCATGCAATATCAAGAGCTGATTTACTCTGGTGTGGTACGCAGTCCATTAATGTCAATTGCCCGGGAGCTGCCGTTTGACGGTGAGTATGTTACTTTGGCTGCGGAACATTTTGCGACCACAGCTGATGTTTACCGATTGACCGGAGAGTTGGATGAAGCTTCAGATATGGCAGAAACGGCAGATGGCGGAGCTAAGACGGCGGAGGCTAGCGCCCGTCGTCTGGCGCGAATGATAGGTCGTGATGCTGGCGATGCATCCCATCCAGCATGGGTAAACCTTGCATGCAGCTTGCGCCAACAACAGCTTAATCGTCTGTATGACGCGGCTTC
>CAYXMC010000247.1:0-2975 GCA_964466095.1 uncultured Methylophilaceae bacterium
GCCTTGCGCCAGCGCAGACTTTGCACCAAGCCGTCGCGCGTTTCTGCAAGCGTCTTCTGGCGCGGCTCACGTGTCTCAAGCAAACGGATGATGTGCCAGCCCTGCTGGCTGCGGATTAATGCTGAAATCTCGTTAGGTTTCATCCCGCCAACAACAGCACGTACTTCTGGCGTCAGCTGATCCTCTGGAAGCCAGCCCATATCACCTGCTTTATCCACACTGGGTTTGTGCTCAGAATATTGTTTGACCAAACTGGTAAAGTTAGCGCCTTTGGCTTTTGCCTTGTTGAAGACTTCATTAGCCCTGCTCTTGGCAGCGTTCTCATCAGTGCCATGTGCAATGAATATCTGCGCCAGATGGTATTCTGCCGGCGATTTCAGCAGTGATTGATTAGCAGCATAGGCAGCCTTGACTTCGTCTTCGGAAGGATAATCGGCAGCTGGGCGCGCCAAATTATTGAGATAAGTGGTTACTACCACTTGCTCCTTGGCAGCTTCTATCTGCTGGTTGATTTCCGGTTTTTTATCCCAGTTGTTCTGGCGAGCCTCAGCCAGCAAGGCACGGCGCATAATCTCAACACGCAGAAGTTGTTCCAGCGCTTGCGGATTATTTTGTATCTGCTGGCGAATCTCGGGAGACTGGTCCTCGACGATTTTGCGCAAATCGGAAATCTTGAGTTCTGTCTTGCCCATTTTGGCAACGGTAGCATCAGTGTCAGCGGCATGCGCAGTACTGATTATGGTGGACAACAAAATAGCTAGGAGGCGTAAAAAAGAAAGCTGCATTGCAATATTCCAGTATTAAAGAAATTGCAATGCAGTCTAAGCAGGGATTATGAAACTTTGATGAAATGCAACAAATCTGTCACAGAGCTACCACCAACTGACCAACTTTCTCGGTGATAATCTCGTCGTAATACTGCAGCATACGTTCGGCCTGAGTCCGGGAAGTCCAGCGCTTCAGCGCATAGCTGCGGGCAGTCTGCCCCAAATCGTGGCGCTTCTTGTCATCCACCAGCAGGCTTTGCACGCGCTGGGCAAACACTGTCTCATCCATAGGCGCAATCAAGGCGCCTTCACCTTCTATCAAGATGGACTTGGTCCCCAGCTCAGCAATCGCCACCACCGGAACGCTTTGTGCCATAGCCTCAAGCAGCACAAGGCCTTGAGTCTCGCTGGTAGAAGAGAAAACAAACACATCCGCAGCGCTATAACAGGCATTCAGCTCAGTCTTGCGATCCAGATAACCAAGGAACTTGATGTTGTCATTCAACGCCAGCTCTTCTGCCAGCTGGTGCAGGTGTTTCTCGGCCGGGCCTTCACCAGCGACGACAAGCAGAATATCCGGCTGCTGCTTGCGCAACTCTGTAGTCATGCGTAACAGGAAATCAATATTCTTTTCGTATGCCACCCGCCCCACATACAAGGCCACCGGTCGACCCATAGGAATACCGTACTTGGCGCGGAAAGCTGCACCATCGGCACGCTCAAAGCTATGTTCCTGCAAGCCAGTGGGAATCACCTGCGCACGTGCCTTGACCCCATACTGTCTGAGCACATCCAGCATGGGCTGTGACGGCGCCACGATACCGGCTACGCTGTTGCACTGACGCTTGGAAATGCTGCGTGCGATGCCTTTGGCAATCGACTTGGGAATAAACGGCAGATAGTGATGCAGGTAATCTTCAAAAAAGGTGTGGTAGGTTTCCACACAAGGAATATCCAGAAGGTGTGCAAGCTTTAAACCAAGATAGTGCGCTACGAAAGGGGTGTGAATGTGGATGATGTCGTAACGCTCTTTGCGAAGCTCAACCAGCCTATCCAGCGCGGCACCATACTTCATTAGTTTGTCTTCCGGATCGAAGTAGATGCTACGCGCCGGGATGCGCTTGATCCAGCCTTCATCCTCGGTGGCAATACCGTAATCTGGAGCAATCAGGTGTACCTCATGCCCCAGTTGCTGCATCTTTTCTACAAAAGTACGAATGGAAGTAGAGACCCCATTAATTCGGGGAAAGTAAACATCCGAGATAAACAAGATTTTCACGCAGTCCTCTTTTCTGCATAGATATGCATACAGGTAAAATTGCGCACAAGATACCGCCCGATTGTGACGTTTCGATGAACTGCAACCATTTCGTCACAAAATGACTTTACCATCAATACAATTTTATTGAACAAGCCCTGCACATGCGCCTATATAAACTGCTATTTACCACGCTGTTGTTGGCTTATCACAGCACCACTTATGCCGCCCGCCCTATGATTACTGACGATGCTCGGGTTGTGGATCCTAAAAGTTGCCAGGTGGAGTCATGGGCAAAAGCTAACCGCGAGAGCACTGAATATTGGGCATTGCCAGGCTGCAATGTCGGACAAAATCTAGAGATCAGTATCGGCGGCGCTGCTACCAAAGCCAATGGTGAGTCACATACTACTGATTTTATCGTTCAGGCAAAAACCTTGTTCCGCCAACTGACCAGCAACAGTTATGGCTATGGAATCGTGGTCGGCCAAGCGCAGCATCCCAATCTGCGCAATCAGTCCAGCATGGTGGGAGATACCTATTTTTATGTTCCTGCCAGTTTTTCATTTCTGGATGACAAATTCATACTGCACACCAACCTTGGTGCTTTGCATGAGCGTGCAGCAGATAGAAATAAAATGACTTGGGGTGTCGGCTCTGAGACCCAACTGAAACCTAACCTGCAATTCATCGCTGAAGTGTTTGGCGACGACAGAGATAACCCGTTTCAGCAAGTAGGTCTGCGCTACTGGCTCATACCGAACCGGGTGCAAATCGACACGACTTACGGAAATAGGCTGAGTAGTAAAACCGATGAAGAATGGTTCACGGTAGGGCTGAGATTGCTCTCGAGCCCTATTCTGCCTTAATAGAAAATCAGTAGCGCCCAGACAGCTACCATATTGATCAGGCTGATCAGTACAGCAGCGCTGCCAATATCCTTGGCGCGC
>CAYXMC010000248.1:0-2963 GCA_964466095.1 uncultured Methylophilaceae bacterium
AGACACCACGGTGCCATCGTTGAGCAAAAGGAAACAACATAATGCGTAGCCTACATTTTGCAGTACTGATGGCGCTGACTGTCGCAGCTTCCGGCTGCGCTTTGATGGGGCCTAACTATGAGCGTCCAGTCAGTCAGTTGCCAGCGCAGTATGCACAGAGTTTGGAGCTGACTGATGCTGCAATCAGCAATCGTTGGTGGGAGTTGTATCAAGACCCGGTGCTCAATCAATTGGTAGAAAAGGCCAAAAGCAACAATACCGATATTCGCTTGGCAATAGCTCGTATTGAAGAATCTGATGCCTATTTGCGTGAGGTTGGAGCAGCATTGTTTCCACAGGTTGACTTGACTTCGAATGCAGCACGTTCACGGATTACCCAGTTAGGTGCAACGCCATTGTTCAATGGCGTGAACCCGGTACGTGAAAACTACAACATCCGCTTGGGCACTTCTTTTGAGCTGGATTTCTGGGGCAAACTGCGTCGCGCCAAGGAATCAGCAAAAGCACAGGCAATGGCAACTCGTTATGCCAAAGATACGGTGGATTTGTCCTTGCAAGGCTTGGTCGCGAGCAATTATCTTTTGTTGCGTAGTCTGGAGGCTCAGATTGCAGTCTCCCGATCCAGCCTGAAAACTCGTGAGGAAAGTCTGGCATTGACCAAGCGGCGTCTTGAAGGAGGGGTGGCCTCAGCGCTGGATGTGCACCAGGCTGAAACTGCCACTTCTAATCTCAATGCGCAGATTGCTGATCTGGTGCGCCAAAGAGTGGTTGTCCATGATCAATTGGCAGTGCTGACCGGCGACCTGCAATTGCAGATTCCAGAAGGCAATATCGACCAGTTGCCCTTGCCACCAGTACCGCCCGCAGGTTTGCCCTCAGCTTTGCTGGAGTCGCGTCCAGATATTCGTCAGGCAGAAGAAAACATGATTGCTGCGAACGCCAAAATCGGTGTAGCCAAGGCAGCCTTGTTCCCAACAATTACACTTACAGCCAACTTTGGTGGAGAAAGTGCTGAATTGAGTGATGTGCTGAAATCTGCTGCGCGCATCTGGACGGGCGGTCTGGGCCTGAATTTGCCTATTTTTGATTCTGGGCGACTTAATGCACGTGTGGATCAGGCAACGGCACAGCAGAAACAGGCGTTGATCAGCTATGAGGCTTCCATCCAAGCTGCGTTCCGAGAGGTCAATGATGCATTAATTTCTGTACGCCAGAATACTGAGCGAGAAGCCGAGCTTGCCAAGAGTCGTGACTCTGCCCAGAAGGCATTGCAAATTGCAGAGAACCGCTACAAAGCCGGCTACTCGGCTTATCTGGATGTGCTGGACTCTCAGCGCACCTACAACGAAGCGGCGCTGGCCTATGTTCAAAGTCGGCAAGCCCGATTGGTAGCGACTGTTGATCTTTTTAAAGCATTAGGAGGTGGCTGGAAGCCTGAGTAAGGAAAAGAGTGCGGGCGTGGTAAAATCACACAATTCAATTTGATGTGATAGTTATGACCGTTCGTACTCGTTTCGCCCCCAGCCCTACCGGTTTTCTGCATATTGGCGGTGCACGCACCGCCTTGTTCTCTTGGGCATACGCCCGCAAGCACGCAGGTGAATTCATCCTGCGTATCGAAGATACCGATGTTGCACGCTCTACCCCGGAAGCCGTACAGGCTATTCTGGATGGTATGAACTGGCTTGGCTTGAGCTGGGACGAAGGTCCTTTCTACCAGATGCAACGTATGGATCGCTATAAAGAAGTGATTCAGAAAATGCTGGATGAAGGCCACGCTTATTACTGCTACAGCACCAAAGAAGAACTGGATGCTCTGCGTGAACAGCAGATGCAGCAGGGCATCAAGCCTCGCTATGATGGCAAATGGCGTCCGGAAGATGGAAAGACCCTGCCACAAGTGCCTGCCGATATTCCGCCTGTTGTGCGCTTCAAAAATCCCAAAACCGGTGTTGTCTCATGGAATGATCTGGTCAAAGGCACTATCAGTATTTCCAATGAAGAGTTGGATGACCTGATTATCGCGCGGGCGGATGGAACGCCTACCTATAACTTCTGCGTGGTTGTAGATGACTGGGAAATGGGTATCACCCAAGTGATTCGCGGGGATGACCATGTGAACAATACGCCCCGCCAGATCAATATGCTGCAGGCTTTGGGTGCGACTGTCCCGCAGTATGCGCATTTGTCCATGATTCTGGGTGATGACGGACAGAAGCTCTCCAAGCGCCATGGCGCAGTGAGTGTGATGCAATACCATGAAGATGGCTATTTGCCGGAAGCGGTACTGAATTATCTTGGTCGCCTAGGTTGGTCACATGGCGATGATGAAATATTCAGTATGCAGCAGTTCTGCGAGTGGTTCGATCTCGACCATATCACGCCATCAGCGGCTCAATTCAATACAGAAAAACTGAAGTGGCTGAATGCCCATTACATCAAGCAAGCCGATCTTGCAGTTCTCTCGAAAGATATTGCGGCGCGTCTGGAAGTAATGGCAGTGTCTGTCAGCACTGTTCCTGCATTAGAGGATGTTCTGGGACTTTACCGAGAACGCTGCCAGACCTTGAACGAGTTGGCGGAAAGTGTGGCTTATTTTTACCGTAAACCGGTCATTGATGAATCGGCAGCAGAAAAACACATTACACCTGATATCCTGCCTGTTCTAAGTGCGATGGTAGGCAAAATTGACAGTCTGGAATGGTCTGTTGAGGCCTTGCATGAATTACTGCAGGCAACGGTAACAGGCAATGGCCTTAAGTTCCCTAAATTAGCTATGCCTTTGCGCGTCATGCTCACTGGTGGGGCGCAATCGCCAAGCATTGATGCGGTGATGCACTTGCTTGGGCGTGATGAAGTGCGGGCCAGACTGTCTGCTTTTCTGGATTGAACATTTTCGAATTGATCCTGTCTTGAGTTTCACTAGCTTTAAATTATTTGCACGAATTATGCTAGATTGTTGA
>CAYXMC010000249.1:0-248 GCA_964466095.1 uncultured Methylophilaceae bacterium
AAGATTATTGAAGCGTGCAGAAACATTGGGGCTGCCTGTTTATGAAGGCTACGGCTTGTCTGAATGTGCTTCTGTGGTAGCGGTGAATACCGCCAAACAACAACGCATGAGCAGTGTCGGAAAACCCTTGCCGCACGTGACGCTGCGGTTTGCTGAAGATGGCGAGATCATGGTCAAGGGCGCTTGCTTGCTGGGCTACACGCATCAGGATAAACCGGCTGATGCGTTTTACCCTACCGGAGATATCG
>CAYXMC010000249.1:258-2947 GCA_964466095.1 uncultured Methylophilaceae bacterium
TCTGTTTATCACCGGCCGCAAGAAAAATATGTTCATTACTTCTTTTGGCCGCAATGTAGCGCCGGAATGGGTAGAGCGCGAGCTCACCATGATGCCCAGTATTGCCCAGGCTGCCCTGTTTGGAGAAGCGCGACCTTGGAATGTCGCGGTGATTGTGCCGCGCACAGATGCCAATGGCAGTGTCCCGCAGATTGAGGATATCCAGCAGGCGATAGATGAGGTGAACCATCAATTGCCAGACTATGCACGCGTACAACGCTGGGTGTTTGCCCAAGCACCCTTTACTGTGCAAAACGGGCAGCTTACCGCCAATGGTCGCCTTAAGCGCGAGACCATCTGGCAGCAGTACGCCACTATATTGAATGCAATGTATGAGGAAACAAACGATGTCGTTTTATGAAGAACTATTGCAGGCCACAGAGCAGGAGCGCCAAGCCTTGTTCAGCCTGCCTTTAATCAAGGCTGGGGCGCAAGGTCAGGTTAGCTTGCAGGCTTATATCGCCTTCCTGACCGAGGCCTATCATCACGTCAAACACACTGTGCCGCTGCTGATGCTGTGTGGTGCAAAACTGCCCGAGCGTTATGAATGGCTGCGCGAAGCCATGGCTGAATATATCGAAGAAGAGCTTGGTCACCAAGAATGGATACTGAACGATATTGAAGCCTGCGCGGGGGATAAAGAAGCTGTCAGAAACGGCAAGCCGGGACAGGCTACCGAGTTCATGGTGGCCTACGCTTACGACATGATTAACCGCATTAACCCGATCGGTTTTCTCGGCATGGTGCTGGTGCTGGAAGGTACCAGCACCGCACTGGCCACACAGGCTGGTCAAGCGATTGCCCAGAGTCTGCAGCTTGGGCCGAATGCATTCAGTTACCTGACTTCTCATGGTTCGCTGGATGTTGGTCATACCGCCTTCTATGAAGGTCTGGTGAATCGTCTTGATGACAAGCAGGATCAGCAGCAGCTGATACATAGTGCAAAAAACTTCTACAAACTTTATGGTGATATCTTCCGTGATCTGGGCGATCGCTTTTTGGGGTAACTGAAGATGAATCTACTTGGTAAAAAAATCTTGTTGACCGGTGCCACAGGCGGCATTGGCTATCCTTTAGCCTTGTTGCTGGCAAAACAGGGTGCAGAGCTTGCCTTGGTAGGCAGCAGTGCTGCAAAGCTTGCTCAGCTCAGGCAGGATGTTCAGGCGGCAGGTGGCAAATGTGTAGTGATCGAGGCCGATCTGTCCAAGCCGGAAAACGCCCGGCAAGTGATTGATGCTGCCAGCCAAGGGCTGGGCACTATCGATATCCTGATCAACAATGCCGGCGTTATGGATTTCACGCTGTTTGAAGATCAAAGCCCGGAGCGTATTCAGCAGATGATCAATATCAATGTCACCACGCCGATCACCCTGACCCGCCTGCTGTTGCCTTTATTTCAGGCCAGAAACAGCGGCATGGTGGTCAATGTCGGCTCCATTTTCGGTACGCTGGGTTTTCCGCATTACGCCACTTATTGCGGCAGCAAGTTCGCCATGCGTGGCTTTTCACAATCGCTGCGCCGTGAGCTTGTGGATAGCAACATCAAGGTCACTTACATCGCCCCGCGTGCCGTGAAAACAGCGCTCAATGATGAAGCTACCACCCTTATGCTGCAAGCCGCCAACATCAATATGGACGAGCCGGAATTCGTTGCCGCAGAGATACTCAAGGCCATCACGAAAGAAAAACAGGAACATTACATCGGCCAGCCGGAATCTACCTTTGCCTGGCTCAACAGCTTTGCTCCCAAGTTCATCAACCTCGGCCTGAAAAAACAGGCCCGCTTTGCGCGCCCTTACGCGCAAAGAAAACTATAAACAATACGTTCAGGAGATCTCGCACATGAACCATTTAAAATCGATTATCACCGCAGGCTTGCTGGCAAGCAGCCTGCTTATTGGCCAGTTTGCATTGGCTGCAGAAGAAAAGCTGCCCCCAGAGCTGGTAGAGCTGCAACACGAATGGGCCAAGGTCAATTACCAAACCTCCAAGGATACTCAGGAATCCGCTTTCAAGGCATTGGCCGAAACCGCCAATAAAGTCAGTGCGGCCAATCCCGGTGCTCCTGAACCGATGATCTGGGAAGCCATCATCCTCAGTGGCTACGCCAAAGCCAAAGGCGGCCTTGGCGCGCTCAAGCTCGCAGAAAAAGCACGTGATCTCCTGCTAGCAGCTGAAAAGATCAACCCGCAGGCACTTAATGGCTCTGCCTACACCACGCTGGGCTCATTGCATTACAAAGTACCGGGCTGGCCACTAGGTTTTGGCGACAAGAAAAAGGCGCGTGCCTATCTAGAAAAAGCCCTGCAAATCAACCCCACAGGCATAGACCCTAATTATTTCTATGCAGACTTTCTCTATGAACAAGGCGAGTACGACAAAGCCATGACGTACTACAAACGGGCACTTGCGGCACCCCCCCGCCCCGGCCGTGAAGATGCAGATGCAGGCCGCAAACAGGATATAGAAGCTGGCATGCGAGAAACCGAAAAGAAGCTGTAACTGCAGAAGTTTAAAAAAGCCGGGGAATCCCGGCTTTTTTATTGTTTGAATGGATATTTACTTAAGAGGACAGATGCCCTGCGAGGCAATATCCATGCGCCTCTCCAGCCTGCTCTGCAAGCCAATAACGGTGCACCTTCTGGCGAGA
>CAYXMC010000250.1:0-2944 GCA_964466095.1 uncultured Methylophilaceae bacterium
AGGTCATTATCCTCGATCGGTTTCAGGCCTTGCTTGGCCGCTGCTGCTTGTAGTTGGCTGATGATCTCGGCACGGCGTTCTGCAAAGCTCGCAATCACAGCGCCTTCTGATTTGAGTTGATCTGCATAGCTATCAGCACTGGTCAGAAGCACTGGATTCTTAGCCGCCTCAAAGCGGTGACCTTGCGTGCTGTTGCCTGACTGCAAGCCGAGTGTGCTGACAGGCACAATATCACTGCCATGCAAGGCCACCAAGCCATGTGCCGGACGCACGAAATTGACACTATCCCAGCCATCAGCTAGTTGATAAGTCATGACTTTGGGGATGGGCAATTTTGCCAGTGCTTCATCCAGCGCTTTTTGCAGACCTTCGGCCAATAAAGCACCTTTGGCGATGGTGTCCAGAAAGAGGATATCTGCCTTGCCGTCATTCTCACGCTTGAGGCTGGCTAGCGCAGATTCATCTGCACCCAGTGCACCAAGTTTTTTCAAGAGCGCTGGTGTGGCATTGCCGTTAGCATCCAGCCCCACGGCGACAGGCATTAACTTCTGTGAAATGGATTTGTCAGCAGCTTTGCTTAATACGTTTGTTATATGCACAGCCAAGCGTCTTGGTGTGGCATACGAATTAACTATCGAATGGCCCGGCGCACTTGTTGCAATTTGATTGCTCAATGGGTCACCTAATACATAATTTTCAATTAGGCCATAGTGATTCAATTGAGCAGCGATTTCTTGTGCAAACGAGTTGCCCAATTTGTTGAGTGCCTTGGGTGGCAGTTCTTCTACGAATAATTCAACTAATAGGTTTTTACTGCTCATGCTGCTGCTTTCTTATCCAGTTGTGCGATGACTTCATCTGCCCATGCTTTGGGTGCCATAGGGAAGCCAAGACGGGCGCGGCTATCCAGATAACTGGCAGCGACCGAGCGAGCCAGATTGCGGATGCGGCCAATGTAGGCAGCGCGCTCGGTGACAGAGATGGCGCCACGCGCATCCAGCAGGTTAAAGGTGTGCGCTGCTTTTAGCACTTGTTCGTATGCTGGTAGTGCTAGTTGGTTTTCCATTAAGTGCTTGGCTTGTTTTTCGTGGGCATTAAAAGCCGTCAGCAGGAACTCGACATCGCTATGTTCGAAGTTGTAAGTGGATTGCTCAACTTCGTTTTGATGGAAAACATCGCCGTATTTCACGCCTGGTGAGTAGGTGAGGTCGTAGACGTTCTCCACGCCCTGCAGATACATGGCAAGACGTTCCAGACCGTAAGTAATTTCACCAGTGATTGGTTTGCAATCAATACCACCGACCTGCTGGAAATAGGTGAACTGTGTGACTTCCATGCCATTCAGCCAGACTTCCCAGCCAAGCCCCCAAGCGCCTAGCGTTGGGTTTTCCCAGTCATCTTCTACAAATCGGATATCGTTCTGCTTGAGATCAAAGCCCAGCGCCTCTAGCGAGCCTAGATAGAGTTCCAAGATATTGGCAGGGGCTGGCTTCAGCACTACCTGATATTGGTAATAGTGTTGCAGGCGGTTAGGGTTTTCACCATAGCGACCATCCTTGGGGCGGCGGCTGGGCTGAACGTAGGCGGCCTTCCAGGGTTCCGGGCCCAAAGCCCGCAGGAATGTCGCGGTGTGCGAAGTACCGGCGCCGACTTCCATGTCATAAGGTTGCAGTAAGGTGCAGCCCTGCTTGTCCCAATAGGTTTGCAGGTTAAGAATAATTTGTTGGAAAGTTAACATTTGGCCTGATGACAGTTGGCGAAAAGCGTTGATTTTACTTCTTTTTGCGACCCCATAAAAGCACAATACCAAGCAGGCAGAGCAGGACCATGGGCCAGTTACCCCAATACACATAAGGCGTACTGCCCGTGTAGCCTTGAGCTTCGCCCCGCAACACACCAGTGGTGAAATGTGGCAGGTGTGCAATCAGCCCACCATCACGGTCTATGATGGCAGTAGCGCCGGTGTTGGTGGCGCGCAGCATCATGCGGGCTGTCTCTAATGCGCGAGCCTGCGAAATTTGCAGGTGTTGGTAAGCCGCTAGAGAATCTCCGTACCAGGCATCATTGCTGGTGTTCACCAGCAAGGTCGCTTGCGGCAGCTGATAGGTGATTTCTTCGCCAAATACATCTTCATAGCAGATATTCACGGCTACCTGCTGTCCGGCGATGCCGAGCGGTCGCTGCTCAAAGCCACCACGTGCAAGATCAGTGAGCGGGATATTCAACCAATCGCGGTATACCCAGCCAAATATGCCTTTGAGCGGTATGAATTCACCGAATGGTACCAGGTGGGATTTTCGATAAGCCTGCATGGCGGAAGCGCCTGTACTGACCATGCTGTTGTAATACTGGTCTTTCTCAAACTCCACTGTGCCAACCAGAATATCGCCTTGCTGTTTGACTGCATGTCGGGTCAGTGCATCCATATAAGCAGACGGTATCTGGTTGAAGAGCATGGGCAGAGCAGTTTCCGGCATGACAATCAGCTTGGCATCGGTGCTGGTGCTGAGCTGGTAGTATTTGTCCAGTGTGCGCTGGGCTTCATCTTCCTGCCATTTCAGGTCTTGCGTGATATTCCCCTGCAGTAGCGCAACGCTGGTTGGCTCACCAACAGGCTTGCTCCATTCCACCTGCTTAAGCAGGATGCCACTCAGCCACAGCAATACCAGACTGATGACAATGTTGCGGCGTGTGCTGGTGTTCGGCCACATCGCAATCAGAGCTGCGCTGAGTACAGTGAGCAGTGATACGCCATAAATGCCGAATACCGGGGCATAAGCTGCGAGTGGGCTGGCCGGTACTTGCGTATAGCCTATGGTCAGCCAGGGGAAGCCAGTGAATATCCAGCTGCGTATCCAGTCCGACAAGGCCCATAGCAAAGGTACTGTAAACAATAAGGCACCAGATTTTTTGCCCAGCCAGCCTATCACTGCGGTGAACAGTG
>CAYXMC010000251.1:0-2927 GCA_964466095.1 uncultured Methylophilaceae bacterium
GGCCTGCGACCCAGTGGCCAGAAGAATTTGCGCTCGCTTTCCTTGATTGGCAGATCATTGATACTGGCATGGCGGAACTGCATGAGTCCATTGGCGGCAAACTCCCAATTTTCGTTACCATAGGAGCGAAACCACTGGCCGGAGTCATCATGCCACTCATAGGCAAATCGCACTGCGATACGGTTGTCGGTAAAAGCCCATATTTCCTTGATTAGACGATAATCCAACTCACGCGCCCATTTGCGTTTCAAAAATTCCACAATCTGGGCACGCCCACGTGGAAACTCGGCGCGGTTACGCCATTGGCTATCCGGGGTATAGACCAGCGATACACGTTCTGGATCGCGGCTGTTCCAGCCATCTTCAGCCAACCGTACTTTCTGGATTGCACTTTCCCTGCTGAAAGGCGGCAGCGGTGGTTTTTGTTCGGTATTCATACTTTTCTCCTTGGCAATTCTTCTAGGCGAGTTCATTATGGTGGCAAATAATTCTTACAACAAAATATGAAAAAAATAATGCGTCTTCTTTTGGCTGTTTCTGTCTGTCTTGCAATCACTGCGTGCTCGGATATAGCTGCCCGGAAACAGGATTCCCGTACTTGGACAAATGTGCGATGTAGCGGCATTCTGGAATGGAATACCTGTTTTGACCAGGCTCGCAAGCTTTGCCCACAGGGTTTTGATATCGCCAACAAGGAAGAAATTCGCAGTGCCCAGCACCGCGCCATGGATGTTGCGTGCAAGCCCTGACGAGGTGGCAGTAAAGATTCAATGATAACCGCCGATAAGTAAGAATTAAGACTGTCATTTTGTAGCAAAGCTGTTAGCTGGGGAAATACTTACCCGGTAGTATTAATCGTTATTGCAAGGCCCGGCTATGGAAGAAAAAAACAACTCTCTATTCCAGGAGTTGATCAATACCGCGCCAGTGGCATATCAATCTCTGGATGTTCAAGGCAAACTGCTTGAGGTCAACGAGCAGCTATGCCAGCTGCTTGGCTACAGTCGTGAAGAAATGATAGGTCAGGAGTTCGTCAACTTTCTCACTCCAGAATCGCAAATCACCTTCAACCGTCACTTTTTCAGCATGCAGCATCTGCATGTGGCTCCGCAAGAAATCACATTAATCACAAAATCCGGCGTGCAAGTGACAGCTCTGCTGTTCTGCCGACTTGAAGAAAACCCGCAAGGTGTTATCAAGACACATTGCATAGTCACTGATATCAGCCGGCAAAAACGTGCAGAACAAATCCTTCGCGAACAGAATGGTCTGCTAAAAACCATCTTCGATACATCGCTGGACGCGATTGTCATCATGGATACCGAAGGGCTGATTACCGCTTGGAGCAAGCGGGCAGAGACTATATTCGGCTGGCCTGCCGATGAAGCTATTGGCAAGAGCCTTGAAAATTTGATCGTGCCGCATAACATGCGTAGCGCTCACAATCGGGGCATGCAGCGCTATCTGGAATCCGGCAAATCTACCATACTCAACACCCGTATCGAGATCAACGCCCTGCACCGCCGCGGCCATGAATTCCCAGTGGAGCTGACAGTTACCAAGGTCATCGTGGATGGTCAGATACAGTTCAGCTCATTCATCCGGGACATCACGAGGCGTAAGAAAGCGCAGCTGATCGAACAATCCCGCAACTATGTGCTGGAACTGCTGGCCAAAGGGGCCTCGCTCAAGACCATACTTCATGCAATAGTCGAAGGAGCAGAATCACAAAATACCAGCATGCTTTGCAGCATCCTGCTGCTAGATCGTGAAGGCAAACGTGTCCTTACTGGCGCAGCACCCGGCTTACCCGAGTTCTACAACAAAGCCATACACGGAGTGGAAATAGGCGACAACAAAGGGTCATGTGGCACCGCTGCGTACAAGAAGGAGCGTGTGATTGTTGAAGACATCCAGACTCATCCCTATTGGGAAGACTTCAAGGCTTTGGCCGCCAGTGCCAATCTGGCATCCTGCTGGTCCGAGCCGATATTCAGCAGCACAGGCAAAGTGTTGGGCACTTTTGCGATCTATCATACCCAACCGACAGTACCGAATGAGGAAGATATAGAGATTATTGAGCAGGCAGCTAATATAGCCGGCATTGCCATCGAACGGCACCTGTCACAGCAGCAACTGGAACTTCTGGAAACCAGCATCTCCCATCTCAATGATATCGTCATCATCACGGACGCTGAACCACTACAGGGGCCGGGGCCACGCATTCTTTTCGTCAACAATGCCTTCGAGAAAATCACTGGCTACAGCAAGCAGGAAGTCATCAACAAGACCCCACGAATTTTACAAGGCCCGCGCACCCAGCGCGAAGAACTGGACAAGATACGCCATGCGCTGGAAAACTGGAAACCGGTTCGGGCGGAAGTGCTGAATGTGAAAAAAAATGGTGAGGAAATCTGGCTGGAGCTAGAAATCGTTCCTATTACCGACCAGAACGGCTGGTGTACGCACTGGGTAGCTGTAGAACGCGATATTACTGAACGCAAGACAGCAGAAAGCGCCATCAAGCAGTTGGCATTTTACGACCAGCTGACAGCCCTGCCCAACCGTGCATTGCTGATGGACAGATTGCAGAAAGCGGTAGCCTCATGCAACCGTAGCCAGCAAAATGGCGCCCTGCTCTTTATCGACCTTGATAACTTCAAGACGCTGAACGACACCCTGGGACACGACGTTGGTGACGAACTCCTGCGACAGGTTGGCCAGCGCTTGGTCAGCTGTGTAAGAGAAAGCGACACAGTCGCAAGATTTGGTGGTGATGAATTTGTCATCATGTTGGTGGAATTAAGCGAAATAGCAAATGAAGCCGCAGCAGATGCGCAGAGCGTTGCTGAAAAGATACTCTCCAAGTTCACCATGCCGTTTGTGCTCGGCCCACACGATTATCTGACCACTCCCAGCATAGGCAT
>CAYXMC010000252.1:0-2918 GCA_964466095.1 uncultured Methylophilaceae bacterium
AGTTATGAGCCGCACCTGCAACAAATAGAGGATCAACGTAATCTGGGCTGGCAATTGCTGGGGATGGAGCAATTGAAAGCCTTGAAACCAGATCATCCTCAGAAAATCACTTTTCAGTTATTGGATAAAGACGGGCAACCAATAGCCAAAGCTAAAGTCAGTCTGGATATGTGGCGTATCGCCAATAGTCGTGATGATCGTCACTATCAGCCAGTAGAAACCACAGCAGGTGTTTATGAACTGGAGATTGCCTTGCCGGATGCCGGCCGCTGGCTAGCTGAGCTGAATATTGAGCAAGGCGATAACCGTTTCCGCAAACAACAGCAGTTGTTTATCGAATAAAATCCAGAGCGCAAACGTTGCAAAACAATTGCTATCACTGCGGTCTGCCGGTTCCTGCAGAAACTTCATTCTCTACCATTGTTTTCTCAGAGCCTCGCGCCATGTGCTGCCATGGATGTCAGGCTGTCGCCGAATCTATCGTGGGCAATGGCCTTGAGGATTACTACCGCTATCGCACAGAGTTGCCAAAGACTGTTGATGAGCTGGTGCCCGAAGAGCTTAAGCAACTGGATCTTTACGACCACCCAGAAGTGCAAAAAAGTTTTGTCTCGCAAGCCGGAGGGCAAGTGCTGGAGGCTTCGCTGATATTGGAAGGGATTACCTGCGCAGCATGCATCTGGCTGAATGAGCGGCACTTGCGCCAATTGCCCGGTGTGCAGCATGTGGCTTTTAATTATGCGGCACAGCGTGCCCGTATCAGTTGGGATGATAGTCGCATCAAGCTCAGCGTTATTCTTGCCGAGATACGTAAACTTGGTTACCACGCTCACCCGTTTAATGCGCAGCAGCATGAGGCTCTAAGACTGCAGCAGCGTAAAAAGGAATTCCGGCGTCTGGCCGTGGCTGGCCTGAGTGCAGGCCAGGTGATGATGATTGCAGTGGCGCTGTATGCTGGCCCCGAGCAGGGGGTGGAGCCGGCAACTGAACTGCTGCTGCGCTGGTTCAGTCTGGTGCTTACAGTGCCTGCCATGACCTATGCGGCATGGCCGTTTTACCGGGCAGCCTGGCAAGGCCTGAGATATCTGCGTATCGGTATGGATATGCCGATTACGCTTGGCCTCTTGACCGGTTTCGCAGGCAGTGTCTGGTCAACTCTGACGCAAGGCGGCCATGTCTATTACGACACTATCACCATGCTCATCTTTTTCCTGCTGGCAACGCGCTATCTTGAGCGCAATGCACGCGAGAAATCGATAGAGGCATCGGAGAATCTGCTACGACTTGCTCCAGCAATGGCGACCAGACTAATAGGCGACCGGACTGAGCTGGTGGCTGTTTTCGATATGCATACTGGTGACCGCATACTAGTCAAGCCGGGTGAAACAATCGCTGCCGATGGCATCGTTGTGGCAGGCGAGAGCAGTGTAGATGAATCCTTGCTGACAGGCGAAAGTCGCCCATTACCCAAAACCATAGGTCAGCCTGTCTATGCAGGCAGTATCAATTACGAAAGTCCGCTAACCATAGAGATCACGGCACTTGCCGAGAATACGCGGTTGGCTGGGATTGCCCGCTTGCTTGACCGGGCGCAGGCGGAGAAGCCTAGATTGGCCGAGATGGCGGACATGGTAGCTGCTTATTTCACGGCAGTTTTATTGCTGGCAGTTGCTGTGGTTGGTGTCTACTGGTGGATCCATAATCCAAGTCGCGCACTGGAAATCGTGTTGACTATATTAGTAGTGAGTTGCCCCTGTGCCCTTTCTCTGGCGGCACCTGCAGCCTTTGCAGCAGCAGGATCACATTTAATCAAACGCGGTGTATTGCTGACCCGCGGTCATGCACTGGAAACCTTGGCTAAGGCTAGCCATTTTGTGTTTGATAAGACTGGTACCTTGACTGTGGGGCGCCCTGTACTGGCGCAAACCATTACCTATGGTGAAATGAGAGCAGAGGATTGTTTGCAGATTGCTGCCAGTCTGGAGCAGCATTCTGAGCATCCGCTAGCGCGCAGCTTCATGGACGCTGTTGCTCGGCAAAAGTTGAGCCCGGCGAGCGAGATCAGGAATCTTCCGGGTGCTGGATTGCAGGGTTTGGTGAATGGTAAATCTTATCGTTTGGGTAATCGCAAATTGTTCGAGCGTGAGACCGTGCCTGAAGTTATGCAAAAAAATGCAACCACAGTCTGGCTGGCAGACGATACGCATATATTGGCTGCTTTTGTGCTGCATGATCAGGCTAAGCCGGATGCTGCCGGATTGGTGCAGTCCCTTCATGAATCTGGTTATAGGACCACTATACTCAGCGGAGATGCAGAACATACTGTGCGAGAGTTTGCTGCTGGCATGGGAATCAAGCACTACCAGGCAGCCTTGTCACCGGATGAGAAGTTGGCCGCATTGAAAGTGATGCAAGAGGCTGGCGATATTGTCGTGATGGTGGGTGACGGTATCAATGATGCACCAGTATTGGCAGGAGCACAGGTTTCTATCGCTATGGGGAGTGGCACACAGATGGCCAGAACTGCTGGCGATATTGTATTGCTGACGGATAAGCTGAGCGAAATCAGGCATGCACTAGATACTAGTCGCTTCGGTTTGCAAGTGATCCGCCAGAATTTCATTTGGGCGCTGGGGTATAACTTGGTAGCCCTGCCTTTTGCAGCCATGGGGCTGATTTCACCCTTAATGGCCGCAATTGGAATGTCAGTCAGTTCATTAGTGGTTGTCTTGAACGCGCTCAGATTGCGCTGTTTTAATACGGGATTTTCCCGCAAGCTGCCTTTATTGCCTACCTGTATCAAGAATGATTTTTATTGGTGTTAACATTAAAATATCATTTAAAAACAATAACTAAGATAAATATTTTTAGATACATTTTTTTTGATATGGGGTATCATCCCAGCATGATGACTGCCT
>CAYXMC010000253.1:0-2904 GCA_964466095.1 uncultured Methylophilaceae bacterium
CAGGCGGATGTCGATCCGGCGTGGGTCAGGATAGGAGAGCAGGGTGGTATGCCCACTGAACTCCATGCCGACCCCGCGCTGGGTGCTGGCGTGATTACCGGCATGGCTGCCGCGTGAGCGCCAGCCTATGTGGTAATTAAACTCCTTGATTTGTTGTGCTTGCATGTGCAGCGGTTTCGCAGGTTAAGGTGCGGAAATCGCGTTGACAATGCCGTCCAGCAACTCGCGGGCTACTTCTGTACGGCGCATCTCGTAAACCGGGCTGAAAGCGATACGGTGAGCCACTGTCTCCTGGAATACAGCATGGATATCTTCCGGCAACACGGCTTCGCGGTTGTTCAGCCATGCGTTCACACGCGCAGCGCGCAGCATCATGCTCATGCCGCGCGGGCTGGCACCGGCAAGTACCAGACGCTTCATGTCCACGCCGCTTACCTGTACGCCAAACGAAGCTGGGTCTTTGGTCGCGCGCCACAAGTCTAGTGCATACTTGCGCAAGGTGGGGCTGGCTTCAATTTTTGACTGCAAGAGGCTGGAAAAGCTGTTCAGCTCGTCAAACTTTAAAATGCCTGCTTCCAGCGTATCGACCAATGCATCCACGTTGTGGAAACGGGTATCGAAAATCAGCGATTCCATGATGTCGGCCTCGCTAGGCACGACGATGGGGATTTCCATCATGAAACGGTCACGAGCTGCAGCCGGAATCTCGAAAGTCTCTTCCTTTTCGACCTGATTACGGTCGGCAAACACCGTCATGTGTGGGAAGTAATGTTCACGGTTAAAGGCTGTGAGCGTGCGTTCGGCCATGACGCGCAGCAAGAGGGAGTGCACTTGCGGGCGGGCGCGGTTGATTTCGTTGAAGAAGAAAATGGAGAGATTCTCCCCAGACATCAGCAACGGGCCGGGGCTGACGTGCGGTTTACCATCTTCACCGAGGTAGGTGTGGTAGACCAGATCGTTAGGCATCAGGTCAATGGTACCTTCGATACGTTGATAACCACCTCCGATGCAACGGGTAAAGGCGCGCAACAGGGTGGTTTTACCCACACCGACATCACCTTCCAGCAATACGTGACCACGCGAGAAAATCGCTGTGGTAATCAGGCGTATAGGCTTTTGCTGACCTACCACTACCTTGTTGATCTCTGACTCTAGTTTTTCTGCATGTTGGCGCCAGTCGGCAAGTTGGCGGTCGCTCATTGACTTATCCTGTACTTGATTGGGGTTTAAGAAAAATGACAAAAATTAAAAATTCAACTGGATAGTAGCCGGAAAATTTCCGGGTGTAAACAGATCTGTATACCCCTGCATTTTCATGGATTGTTTTTAAAAGACTTTCGCTGGAACGCGTTTCCGGCGAAAATAGCGATAAATTAATTTCATAAACAAATTCAAATCAATGTCAAAACAAAATAGTTACAGCTACGAAGAATTACTGGCCTGTGGCCGCGGGGAGATGTTCGGTGAGGGTAATGCGCAGTTGCCATTGCCACCGATGTTGATGTTTGATCGCATCATCTCGATCACCGAGGATGGCGGTAAATACGGCAATGGCCAGATTATTGCTGAACTCGATATCAAGCCCGATATGTGGTTCTTTGGTTGTCATTTTACTGGCGATCCGGTCATGCCGGGCTGTTTGGGTCTTGATGCCATGTGGCAACTGGTTGGATTTTTTCTCGGTTGGATGGGTGGCCCGGGACGAGGTCGTGCACTGGGTGCGGGAGAAGTAAAGTTTACTGGACAGGTGTTGCCATCCGGCAAACTGGTGCGTTATCACATCGACCTTAAGCGCGTCATCATGCGCAAGCTGGTCATGGGGATTGCCGATGCACGTATGGAAGTGGACGGTCGTGAGATCTACACCGCGAATGATTTGCGTGTAGGCTTGTTTACACGTACCGATAATTTTTAATATTCATCAATAAGTTAAAATCAAAAACGATTAGTTGGGGGAGCACGCAATGCGTCGTGTAGTCGTGACTGGATTTGGGATTGTCTCCAGTCTTGGTAATAACAAATCCGAAGTGCTGGAAAGTCTGAAGACCGGCAAGTCCGGTATCAGCTATCAACCTGAGTACGCTGAGAGAGGTCTTCGCTCGCATGTCGCTGGTTCCATCAAGAACCTGAACATAGAAGAGTTGATAGATCGCAAGCTCTTGCGTTTCATGGCCAAAGGGCACGCCTATGCCTGGCTGGCGATGCAGGAGGCGATTGCCGATGCGCAACTGCCCGAAGCGTTGGTTTCGAATGTGCGTACCGGCTTGATCGTTGGTGCTGGCGGCACCTCTACCGAGAGCATGCTCGAAGGCACCAATACACTCGCCGAAAAGGGTATCCGCCGAGTGGGGCCTTATATGGTGACTAAGACGATGTCCAGTGGCATTGCTGCCTGTCTGGCAACCGGTGCCAAGATCAAGGGTGTTAATTACGGTATCAGTTCTGCCTGTTCTACCAGCGCCCATTGTATTGGTGCCGGCGTTGAGCAGATTCAGCTTGGTAAGCAGGATATCGTATTCGCTGGCGGTGGTGAGGAAGAGCACTGGACTATGTCTTATCTCTTCGATGCCATGGGCGCACTTTCCAGCAAGTACAACGAAACTCCGGAAAAGGCTTCCAGAACTTATGACGCCAACCGTGATGGCTTTGTCATCTCTGGCGGTGGTGGCATAGTCGTGCTGGAAGAATACGAACACGCTAAGGCTCGTGGCGCCAAAATATACGCTGAGGTGGTGGGTTATGGTGCTACTTCTGATGGTTATGACATGGTCGCTCCGAGCGGCGAGGGTGCAGTAAGATGCATGAAACTGGCTCTTGAAGGTATCGACGGCCCGGTCGATTACATCAACACCCACGGTACCAGTACTCCAGTGGGCGATACCAAAGAGCTGGAAGCGATCCGTG
>CAYXMC010000254.1:0-2885 GCA_964466095.1 uncultured Methylophilaceae bacterium
CGGGAGTGCCCGGCGGCCAGCAATATTCCGCATACTTGTTTGATTTGCTGCAAATCGAATCCATTAGCCTAGGTTAATATAGTGATCACTTTAACCACTCTCTTGCATCATGAAAATCACCTTTTTAGGCGCGACGAATACGGTCACCGGATCCAAGTATCTGGTGAGCGCTGGCAACAAGAAGATATTGGTGGATTGCGGCCTGTTCCAGGGCTTAAAACAGCTGCGTCTTCGTAACTGGGAGCCTTTGCCGATCAACCCGGCAGAGGTGGATGCTGTGATACTCACGCATGCGCATATAGACCACAGTGGCTATTTGCCGCTGTTTGTGAAAAACGGCTTTAGTGGCAAGGTTTATTGCAGCAGTGGCACGCATGACCTGTGCAAGATATTGCTGCCGGATTCTGCCCATCTGCAGGAGGACGAGGCCTATTACGCCAACAAGCATGGTTTTTCCAAGCACAGCCCGGCGCTGCCTTTATACACGCAGGATGATGCTGCGCGTGCGCTGGAATTGTTTGAGGATGTTGATTTCAATCAAATCACCGTTCTGGGCGATGGCCTAAGCTTGGAGCTGTACCCTTCGGGGCACATGATGGGTTCAGCGTTTGTGCGGCTGAAAGATGCGCATACCTCTATCCTGTTTTCTGGAGATATAGGCAGGCCTAACGATGTTTTGATGAAGCCGCCGGTACCAATCAAACAGGCAGATTATCTGGTGCTGGAATCCACTTATGGCGACCGCAGGCATGACCCGGCCGATCCGAAAAAGCGTCTAGCCGAGATCATCAACCGGACAATCAAGCGGCATGGCGTGGTGCTGGTGCCGGTATTTGCAGTTGGGCGAGCGCAGGAGCTGATGTACTACATACATTTACTGAAAGCAGAAGGCGCGATTCCGGATATCCCGGTTTATCTGAACAGCCCGATGGCGATAGATGCGACAGAGATATTTTACAAGCACATGCGTGAGCACAAGTTGAACCGGCAGCAGTGTGAAGACCTCTGTCGGGCTGCCATCATGGTGAACGATGTGGAAGCCTCGAAACGGCTAAACAATAAAGAAGGCCCCATGATTATTCTGGCTGCCAGTGGCATGGCGAGCGGTGGGCGGGTGGTGCATCACCTCAAGGCATTTGCGCCGGGGGCGAGAAATACCATCCTCTTTGCCGGTTTTCAGGCGGCGGGTACGCGTGGCGCTGCCATGTTGAATGGCGCAGAGACCATCAAGATACATGGCGAGTATTACCCGGTGCGGGCGCAGGTAGAGTTTATCTCCAACCTTTCCGCCCATGCCGATTATGAAGAGATATTACAGTGGCTACAGGGCTTTGAGTCCGCGCCCAAATGCACGTTTATCACGCATGGCGAACCTACCGCCGCTGACCGTATGCGGCTGCATGTGGCAGAACGCATGCGCTGGAAGACCGTAGTACCGGATTATATGCAAACCGTGAATTTAACTTGATAGGAGAACACTATGTCAGCAGTACATCACGATCTGGTTCATGAACTACCCGAGTTCAAGGACAAGATACACCAGCTCAAGCTGGGCAATAGCCACTTTGCCAAGCTCTTTGATGAATACCATCAGGTGAATTCGGAAGTGCTTCGCCTCGAGGCTGAGAGCGTGCCGGTGACCGATGAAGCGTTTGAAAACCTCAAAAAACAGCGCCTGCATTTGAAAGACCAGCTGTTTAATATTTTGAATGGTTAGGATGTTGGCCTGACTTTATAGAGACGTGAATCACGGCTGGCGTTCATACGCCGCCGTGATTCAAATGCGCTTAAACGCTTTTATTGAATGACGCCCAGCTGTTTGAAAAGGCTGTAAACGTCTATCACATCCCAATGCTCAGCCAGTTTCCCGTTTTCAATCCTGAAGATATCTACCGCGCGAATACTGTAAGCTTTGTTGGTTGCTGGTATTCCCAACCAATCGCCTATTTGTGTGCCTGAGTAAGTACCATACGCCCACACCGTATCACCCTCTGCCACAATCTTTTCCAGACTATATTGCCAATCAGGCACCGCTTTAAACCAATCCGCGAAAAAGCTTTTGAATCCTGATAGACCTTGTGGCACCAATGGATTGTGTTGAATGTAATTCTCATGCATGAACTGGCTAAGATTAGATAAATCCTTTTTGCCAAAAACCTCTTGGCCAAAATTTGCCAACAATTGTTTGTTTGCGTTGATTGTGTCTTGTGCCATTGCGCTTGCTCCTGTGCTGATTAAATAGATAAAAAATACTGCTTTGCTCATTTGTTTGATGAGTTTCATATTGGCTCCATAAGTTAAATTCACGTCTGATTACCCGGCATCGGTAATGCGTGTTGCGCATGATACAAACATTAGTTACTATTAGTAAGTAGGCACCTTTTAGTAACATAAGTACCTTTAAGAAACTTAAAAGAGATGGAAGCGCGAACAGATGACAGATAAGCAATGGGATATTTTTAACGCTGCCTGCCCGACAAGATTGGTACTAAACCGGATTGCAGATAAATGGACTTTTTTGGTCATGATCTCTTTGCAGAGCGGCACCAAAAGATTCAGTGAATTGCAACGAGAGATAGATGGGGTTTCACAAAAAATGCTGACGCAAACTTTGCGTGGGCTGGAGCGGGATGGTTTGCTCAGCAGAACTATTTACCCGACAGTGCCCCCCAAAGTTGAGTATTCTCTCACTGCTCTTGGCAACACCTTGGTTGAGCTACTGACTGGCATCCAAGATTGGTCGGAAAACCATATTGAAAGCGTGCTGACTGCACAAGAAAAGTACGACTCAGCAGATGTTGGCTAATAAGTGTTTTAGAGAGTGATTATGGTCGAAAGTTTAAGGTATTGCCCTGCAAGCCAATATCCATGGGCCTTTCCAACTT
>CAYXMC010000255.1:0-2861 GCA_964466095.1 uncultured Methylophilaceae bacterium
TCATTAGTTTCATGATGATACTCATTTTTAGTGCATCCTAAAATTCTGCGATGGAACCATCATCTTTGGCTGCTCCAAAACTTCTGGATCAAGTGCGCGGAAAAATCCGTCTCAAGCATTGTTGCCCAACAAATAAATAGGCTCAGAGACGATTATCCACTTTCTTCGACCCACCCTATACCTTTGAAACAGCCTGCCGTTTGCCTAACAATTCCATTGTAGCCTTACATTACACTGGAAATTAACCCCTCAGTTGTAGAACCTATAGTCGCTATCGGTACTCAACTTGCTAGAATGCTCAGGAAACTAGTGTTACCCCCCGTACAATCCATAAAAACAATCAAGAAAGTGCATAGATGCCTCATGAGTTGAATTTGATTACCACTATTTCAGCGGCGCTGGGCTTGGCCCTGATCGCCGGGTTTGTTGCGACCAAGTTACGTATGCCGCCATTAGTGGGTTACTTGCTTGCAGGCATCATGATCGGCCCAGGCACGCCTGGTTTTGTGGCCGATGTGGCGCTGGCCGGCCAATTGGCAGAGATTGGCGTCATGCTGCTGATGTTTGGTGTTGGCCTGCATTTCTCATTAAAAGATTTGCTTGCAGTAAAGCGTATCGCCGTACCCGGCGCTATTGTGCAGATCATGGTGGCGACTGCCATGGGCATGGCGACCGCTATTTATTGGGGCTGGGAGCTAGGCGGTGCCTTGGTGTTTGGGCTTGCGCTCTCTGTTGCCAGTACCGTAGTACTGCTACGCGCACTGGAGGCGCGTGGCGTACTGGAGTCAGTCAACGGCCAGATCGCAGTCGGCTGGCTGGTGGTAGAAGACCTCATCATGGTATTGGTACTGGTTTTATTGCCAGTATTGGCAAGCATGTTCGGCCATGACGGTAAAATCACTATGGCTGATCTCACCAGCGGGCCGCTATGGAGCACCATAGGCATCACGCTGGCTAAAGTGGTTGCTTTTATTACTTTCATGCTGGTACTGGGCAAGCGCGCTCTGCCACGTATCCTCTGGTTGGTAGCCCGTACTGGCTCTCGCGAGCTATTCACTTTATGCGTGCTGGCGGCGGCTGTTGGTGTTGCTTATGGCTCATCCAAGCTGTTTGATGTGTCTTTTGCACTGGGGGCGTTCTTTGCGGGCATGATGATGCGCGAATCCGAATTCAGCCACCGCGCTGCAGAAGAATCACTGCCTCTGCGCGATGCGTTTTCGGTTTTATTCTTTGTATCAGTGGGTATGCTGTTTGACCCCAGTGTTTTGCTGGACGATCCATTCCGCGTACTGATGGTGACTGCCATCATTATCATAGGCAAAACCCTTGCTGCGATTATGCTGGTATTGGCTTTCCGCTACCCGTTGAATACAGCACTCACGGTGGGCGCCAGCTTGGCGCAGATCGGCGAGTTTTCTTTCATTCTGGCTGGCATGGGCGTAGCGCTGGGGCTACTACCGTTAGAAGGTCAAAGCCTGATCTTGGCGGGTGCGCTGATCTCAATAGCGCTTAACTCATTATTGTTTGCTGCCCTGAAACCAGTGCAGGAATTTTTACGCAAACGCTCAGCTCTGGCACGCAAGCTGGAATTCCGCGACGACCCACTGGCGCAGCTGCCCATGAGTGTAGAAGAGGTATTTCTCAAAGGGCAGGTAGTACTGGTGGGCTATGGCCGCGTTGGTAGCCGGATTGCCGATGCCTTGACCAAGCGTGGTATTCCTTATGTGGTGGCTGAGCAAAATCGCGGCGTGGTGGAAAAACTACGCGCGAACAATATACCAGCGGTTTCTGGCAACGCTGCAGACCCTGCGGTACTGATACAGGCGCATATTGCCAAGGCTGGCATGCTGGTGATTGCGACACCGGATACCATAGATATTCGCAATATGGTCAAGATCGCCCGCACGCTTAACCCGGAAATCGAGGTAGTGTTGCGTACCCATAGTGATGAAGAGGCTGCGATGTTCGAGAAAGAGAATCTTGGCAAAGTGTTCATGGGTGAGCATGAACTGGCACTAGGGATGACCCGCCATGTACTTGGAAGGTTAGGGCACAAGGAATAAAAACAGGGGCGTATGCCCCTGTTCTGTTTTAAGCGCTAAAAATAAAGCCGAATTACAGCTTTTTGGCTTTCTTTGGGATCAGCACGGCATCAACGATATGGATGGTGCCATTGTCAGCGTGAATCTCAGTGCCCTTGACCACAGCGTTGTTCACCTTGACGCCATCGGTAATGGATAGAGCCAGATCATCCCCTTCAACGGTAGCAACCTTGCCTGCATCAACGTCTGCCTTGGTGATCTTGGCAGCCACGATGTGATATTGCACAACTTTTGTCAGCTCTTCCTTGTTGGCCAGCAGCTTCTTCAGCTTGGCTTTTGGCAGTTTGGCAAATGCTTCATCATTTGGCACAAAGAGTGTGAAAGGGCCGTCAGCTTTCAGGGATTCTTCAAGCCCTGTGGTTTTCAGGGCCTCAGAGAAAGTCTTGAATGCGCTTTCGCCTTGAATAGTGGTCAGCAGGTCATCTGCCATAGCAACGGAGGATACGCCCAGCGCAAGCAGGGTCATTGCCAGAATTTTCTTCATATTGTTCCTAGTAGATATTGTTAAAGGAACCAGAGCTAACGCATGGCTTGGGCGTCAGGTTGATGAACGCATGTGTAAATTCTTGTAAAGATTTAAGCTAAAAGCTTTGTTCAACCAGGTCAGCCAGTATGTTGGCGCTGGCAGGGGCCATGGTGGCACCGTAACGGAAGTGGCCAGTATTGATAAAAAGGTTGCTGATAGCGGAATGCTGTTTGATGCTAGGGATATTGTCGGGAGAGCCTGGCCGCAAACCGCTCCATTGCTTGATCACAGGC
>CAYXMC010000256.1:0-2830 GCA_964466095.1 uncultured Methylophilaceae bacterium
GCTGGATTTGTATGAACAACTGAAAGCTGCTGGGCTAGATGTGCTGCTGGATGATCGCTGTGAACGGCCAGGGGTGATGTTTGCCGAGATGGAGTTGATGGGTATCCCGCACCGCATAGTGGTGGGTGATCGCGGCCTCAAGGATGGCATGGTCGAGTATCAGGCGAGAACCGATGCTGCAGCCACCAGTCTACCTTTGGCTGAAGTGGTTGGGGTGGTGAAAAA
Source organism: uncultured Methylophilaceae bacterium (assembly GCA_964466095.1). GTDB lineage: Bacteria > Pseudomonadota > Gammaproteobacteria > Burkholderiales > Methylophilaceae > CAYXMC01. Next base: position 226 of record CAYXMC010000256.1, read on the forward strand.
GGCGCTGTGTTAAAACCGGTATTTAGATTACTTTTGCTGATAGGTGCAATTTGGGCCTTGCATGCCGAGGCTGGTGCTCAAAAGGAAGAGCCGCTTTCCAATAGTGTCAGGGCTCTAATGCAGCGCTCCATCAGCGACAGTGCTGCACCAAGGCTGATATTCTTTAATGAACAAGATGGTCAGGCTTGGCTGTCCGAGATGTCTCGCCGGTTGGAGAGGCGAATGCCAGACCAGAAAATGCGTGAGGATTTTCTGCGAACCGTACACTACGAGGCCAGTCGCGCCGGGCTAGACCCACAGTTGGTGTTAGGACTGATTCAGGTGGAAAGCGGTTTCAAGAAATATGCGGTTTCTTCTGTCGGTGCCCGAGGTTTTATGCAGGTTATGCCGTTCTGGGTGAACTCCATTGGTAACCCCGATCATAACCTCTTCCATTTGCGGCTAAATCTGCGTTATGGATGTACCATACTCCGGCATTATCTGGATATTGAGAATGGTGATCTGTTTCGAGCGCTGGGACGCTACAACGGTAGCTTGGGGCAGCCGGAATATCCCAATATGGTTGTTGGTGCATGGAAGAGATACTGGAATTATGGACAATAAAAAACCGCTGTAAGGCGGTTTTTTATTGTCTGATATTTTAGTGAGCGAGACTTGAAATCTTGAATCCGTAATAGGTACCAAACTCGCCTTCAGGCTCGTGGTATACAAACATCATACCGTTGGTATAGCCTAAACCGTTGAAGTGGTTTTGTGCGCGTAATTTCAGCGTTTTGGGTAGTTCGCTTTTGCCCACAAGTTTTCCATTCAAATCAAATACCAGCACGGCTTTATGGTCTACGTCCAATAGCGCCAGCTCTTCGCCATTGATGCCAGTGAACGCAACGTAATGGTCGCTGACGTCATCATGGTTGACCCCAGCTGTCTTGAAATCCAAAGCGATCTCGCCGATTTTTTCACGCTGCTTTAAATCGACTATCCATACCAGATTGCTGCGCTCTTGTTTGGCATAGTAAACATTTCGTTCCGGGTCATAGCTTGGCATGGTAGCAGCGTCACCGAATGCGGGATTAAAGCCAAATATATCCTTTGATGTTTCAAGCAGGTCGCCTGTCTCACTCAAATCAAGAGAGAAGATACCGGTATTCGGTGTAAATCCGGCACCGCTGGAAACGTTGTAAGTAATGGTTTCCAGTTGGTAAGTCTTGGTGTTGAAGTAGATGGAACGGTTGTCATAACCAGGCTTGGCAGACTTCAGATAATGACCGTTCGCATCGAATACATGTACCTGAGATTTTGAAATGGCGATTTCCATGTCGCCTGGAATTGGTGCCAGACCACCATCCGCAATATAGTACCTTTGATAGGCTGGCACATACGCTACGCCCATCGGACGGGTTGTTGGCTTGGCATGTAGCGGTATCTTGATGCCAATCTCGGCGTTTGCTAGTACTTCAGCCTTGAGGCTCTGGCTGCTAAGCATGGTCATGCTTGCAAGGCCTGCAAGCATGACAGTTCTGATTGAGGAGTGCATGACTGGTTTTCCGATCAAATTTAATTGCGATTGTATGGGCAGAGAGTGATTCTTGTTATAAGGAGTTCCCGCCCGCCTCTTTGGCGCGGTCGATCAGCATGGCATCGCCATAACTAAAGAATCTGTATTTTTCGGCAATGGCATGCTGGTAGGCAGCCCGTATATGCTCAATTCCACCAAAGGCAGAGACTAGCATCATGAGTGTGCTTTTGGGCAGGTGAAAATTAGTAAAAAGCCGGTCTACGGTTTTGAATTGATAGCCCGGCGTAATGAAAATGTCCGTATCGCCATTACCTGCAAGTAATTGGCCACTCTGGCTAGCACTCTCAAGTGCACGCAAGGCTGTTGTGCCAACGGCTGTTACCCGTTTGCCCTGAGTTTTTGTCTGCTTTACCAGTTCTACCGTAGTCTCCGGAACGGAATAAAGCTCACTGTGCATCTTGTGCTCACTTATATCATCTACCCTGACTGGTTGGAATGTGCCAGCGCCAACATGCAAGGTCACGTAGGCAATTTTGATCCCCATGTCTTTGAGCTTTTGCAGCATATTCTCGTCAAAATGCAAGCCGGCTGTTGGTGCAGCTACTGCTCCGGGATGACGGCTGTAAACGGTCTGGTAACGCTCTTCATCCGTAGCGTCAGCAGTGTGGGTGATATAGGGTGGCAAGGGCAGGGCGCCATATTGTTCCAGCAGCTCCAGCACGCTGGCTTCGTGATTGAAGTGAACAAGAAAAAGATCGTCCCGGCGCTCCACAATCTCCACATCTATCGCGCCAGATAACTTTAGCCTGCTACCGGGCTTGGGAGATCGTGAAGCACGAATGTGCGCCAATGCACGATGGTTATCGAGCACTCGCTCAATTAATACTTCAACAGCACCACCACTGGCTTTTTCGCCAAACAGTCTTGCTTTAATAACGCGGGTGTCGTTAAAAATCAGCAGGTCGCCTTTATCCAGCAATTCTGGAAGCTGGACAAAAAGTTTGTCATCAACCCTGCCGCTCAGTCCGTCCAGTGTAAGCAGCCTGCTGCCGTTGCGCTGACTGGCAGGGAACTGAGCAATCAGTTCTT
>CAYXMC010000257.1:0-2810 GCA_964466095.1 uncultured Methylophilaceae bacterium
CAAGCCCCAGCCAGTGCCAAAGATGATAGCGCCGATGATTAGCGGTTTATCTATCTTGGTTTCTGTTGGGAGTTGCAAAAGTTCGCCGGTGAGATCGCGTTCACGCTTTCTGACATACAAGAATGCCGGCATGGCAACGAGGATGGCGCCTGCCATGACCAGCGCCAGTGATGGGTCCCATGCACCGCTGATATCAAGAAAGCCGATCACCTTGGCCGGGTTGGACATGCCGGAGATGATAAGGCCTAAGCCGAAGATGATGCCAACAAGGAATGCAATCAGGATACGCATGACTAAAAGACGTGATGGGTGAAATAAACAGTGATGATGCCAGCCGCCATGAAGCTTAGTGTGGCGATCAGTGAGCGCATGGAAAGTCGGGAAATCCCGCACACCCCGTGGCCACTGGTGCAGCCTGAGCCCAAGCTGGTGCCAAAACCCACCAAGAGGCCAGCGCCAGCCAGCCACCATAGGTTTGGATTAACACTAACTGCTGGTAGTGGCTGAAACAGGCTGTAAAGCCAGGGCGCGGCTATCAGGCCGGCGATGAAGCTGACACGCCAGCCGGTGTTGGGCCCGACTTTTTCAAACAAACCGGCGAGTATGCCGCTGACTCCGGCGACCTTGCCATTGAACAGCACCAGCAGGGCGGCCGCTAGTCCTATCAGCAAGCCGCCAGTAAAAGCGGGCAGGGGCGTGAAGTTGATGATTTCGATATGCATTGTTCTATTTTAACCGATAGATTTTGATGATTATCTGCAGCAACTGCTTTGGATTTGAGCTTTATCAATAATATGAATGTTTTCAACTATATAATGCGTGCCTTTATTTTCATGGTAGTTGGAATGTTGATTAGTACACCGCACGATGTTGTTGATGTGTCAGTCGCTATTCGCGATGCTGTTGCACCTGTGTTTTTGTTGACGGGGATAGGCTCTATACTTGCTGTCTTGGTCAATCGACTAGGGCGAGCAATTGATCGGGCCAGAGCTTTAAACGCTATGACTGAGCATGAGCGTAATTCTTATCCGGGTGAGCTGAGTATTATTTTGCGGCGTACCAGATGGATGCGCTGGGCTGTTGGCTTGTTCATATTTGCCGGATTATTTGTTTCAGTCTCAATCGCTTCTATTTTTATCGGAGTGGCAATCAATATTCAGCTTACCAATTTTGTGTTGATCGCATTCATCACGGCCATGGTTTCTTTGATATTTGGATTATTGTGTTTCTTGCGCGAGATTATCCTCGCGGCACAGGAAGTGATTGCGCCTGTGACCAGTCAGGCCAACTAAGGTCTGGCGGCTCCAGATTTTAATTTTAGCCGCCAGAATCTACTTAAGCGCCGGGTTGATCCCGGTTATCCAGAAATACCCTTACATGGCGTGGCTGGATAAAGACATGGGATCCTTGTTCTATCGCTAGTTCGCGGAAGCGCTCGCGGGTCACTTCTGCCTCGATAATTTCTGTATGGTCTGCACGTTGTAGCTCTAGGCGGACGACCGGCCCAATCGCATGAACATAGCTGACAGTGGCTTCAAATGACGGTTTGTCATTGCGCTCTTTCAGGATGTCGATGTCGTGCGGGCGTACATAGGCAAATGCCGGACTATCCTTGGCTTCGTGGTGCTCATCCAGCTCCAGTTCGATACCGCCGATATTGGCGCGACCCTGGTCAACACGGCTATGGAAGAGGTTGACGTTACCCAGGAACTGATAGACAAAAGGTGAAGCAGGATTGTCGTATACCTCTTGCGGTGTGCCGATCTGCTCAACGTTGCCATGATCCATGACTACGATGCGGTCGGCTACTTCCAGCGCTTCTTCCTGATCGTGTGTCACAAATACGCTGGTGATGTGTAGTTCATCATGCAAGCGGCGCAACCAGCGACGCAGATCTTTACGTACCTTGGCATCAAGTGCGCCGAATGGCTCGTCCAGCAGCAGCACCTTGGGCTCAACAGCCAGTGCACGGGCTAAAGCGATACGCTGACGCTGCCCGCCGGAAAGCTGCGGTGGGTAGCGGTTGGCGAGCCAATCCAATTGCACCAGTTCCAGCAGTTCGTGCACGCGGCGGTGTATTTCTGCCTCGGTCGGGCGCGTAGCCTTGGGGCGCACGCGCAGGCCAAAGGCAACATTCTCGAACACTGTCATGTGGCGGAATAATGCGTAGTGCTGGAATACAAAGCCTACCTGACGCTCGCGGACATCACGTGTTGTAGCATCAGTGCCATGGAAATGGATACTGCCTGAGTCTGCCGATTCAAGCCCAGCGATGATGCGCAGCAGCGTGGTCTTGCCGCAACCGGAAGGGCCGAGCAGGGCGACCAGTTCACCAGTAGGTACTTCCAGGCTCACATTGTTCAAGGCCTGAAACTGGCCGAAGTTCTTTTGGATGTTCTTGATTTCGATACTCATAGTGTTTCCTTATTCCTGTGTTGCCTGTTCGGAGCTGAGCGCCTGTTTTGCAGTTTGCCACTCGACAAAGGTTTTTAGTGCCAGCGTGACCAGTGCCAGAAATGCCAGCAGCGAGGCCACGGCAAATGCGGCCGCATAGTTGTATTCGTTATATAAAATTTCGACATGAAGCGGCATGGTGTTGGTGAGGCCGCGGATATGGCCGGACACTACCGATACTGCGCCGAACTCACCCATGGCGCGTGCGTTGGTGAGGATCACACCATAGAGCAAGCCCCACTTGATATTGGGCAGTGTCACTTTCCAGAATATCTTCCAGCCAGAGGCGCCTAACACCAAGGCTGCCTCTTCCTCTTCTTTGCCTTGTGCTTCCATCAACGGGATCAGCTCGCGTG
>CAYXMC010000258.1:0-2802 GCA_964466095.1 uncultured Methylophilaceae bacterium
AAGAGTTCGGCTTTGGCATGCAAGGCTTGCTCGCTAGCCGAAGCCATGAAATCCTAGGCATTCTGAATGGTATTGATACAGACGAATGGAATCCAGCTTCTGACCAGCACATTAGCCCAAATTACAACGTAAAAAGCCTCAAAAACAAGGCAGAGGTAAAACAAGCCTTGCAGGCAAAACTGGGGTTGCTGTCCAACCCGGATGCCCCACTGCTGGGAGTAGTCAGTCGGCTCACTTACCAAAAAGGGCTAGATATGCTGCTAGAGGTCGCAGAACCTTTCCTGCAACAGGGTTGCCAGATCGCACTTCTAGGTTCAGGTGAGAGCGCTCTGGAAAAAGGATTCACAGCTTTGTCGGCCCGTTTCCCGCAGCAGGTCAGCGCAAACATAGGCTACAACGAGCCTCTTTCTCATCAGATCATGGCTGGCGCAGATGTCTTCATCATGCCTTCGCGCTTCGAACCTTGTGGCCTGAATCAAATGTATGGACTACGTTACGGCACGCCATCTGTGGTTGCCAATACTGGTGGACTCGCTGACTCGATCAGCAACACCAACGAAGATACAATTGCCAACAAGACAGCTACTGGATTTGTCATGGAAGAAACGTCCCCCCCAGCCTTGTCTATCAGCATACAGAGAGCTCTTGATTATTATTCGCAACCCGTTTTATGGAAAAAGATACAGCAGAATTGTATGCGGCAGGATGTGAGCTGGGGAACCAGTGCTAATGCCTACATGGCTATGTATCAATCCATCATCTAAGCCAGCAGCAATTGAATAAAAAAAGCCCAAGGATTCTTGGGCTTTTTCATTTCTTTGTCACACAACTTTTATAAAGTGGGCGCCGTAAATTTTTGAGACAGAACTGGCATGCTAAATGCTTATTTACATGCGAGCTTTCTCCAAAGCTTTACTTCTCCTCCCTTAGGGCGCTTCTTTTAGACAGCGCCCATTTTTTTAGTCTAGTTTAATGAAGTGCTCACGATAGTATTTGAGCTCATCAATCGATTCATAAATATCCGCCAGAGCCTCATGCTTGCTGGTTTTCTTGAATCCGGAATACACAGCCGGCTTCCAGCGTCTGGCCAACTCCTTGAATACACTGACATCCAGATTTCTGTAATGGAAATAACTTTCCAGTTCTGGCATGTATCTGGCCATAAATCGCCTGTCCTGACATATCGAATTACCACACATCGGTGATTTTCCTGCAGGTACGTACTGTTTGAGGAATTCAATCATCTGTGCAGAAGCTGCTGCTTCATCCAGCGTGGAAGCCTTGACCTTGTCAATCAAGCCTGATCGACCATGAGTTCCCTTATTCCAGGCATCCATGCCATCCAGCACTGCATCAGATTGGTGCACAACTAATACCGGAGATTCTCCAAGCACATTCAGCTCAGCATCCGTTACTACCACTGCCAGTTCCAGTATGCGATCGCTATCTGGTTGCAAACCGCTCATTTCCATATCCAACCAGATGAGGTTGTCGCTATCTTGTGCCATAATGATTTCCATTAAAATATTCTAATCAAGCAAGCGCCAGAGAACCTTCAGGAGCTTGCCAGCTTCTTAAAAGCATCATAGTTTAACTGAAAACCCTAAAATTATGGCTACGACCCTGACCACCCTTTTCCTTTGCGCTCTGGCACTGACCACCATCACCCGCTACTGGCTGGCACGCCGCCATGTGAACTATATTCAGTCGCATCGCAATGCAGTTCCACAAGCTTTTCAGGAAAATATCAGCCTAGAAGCGCACCAGAAAGCAGCTGATTATTCATCAGCGAAAACCCGCCTGATGATTACTGAGGGGTTGGCTCAAGCTGCACTTCTGGTGATCTTGACCGTAGGTGGTGGATTACAACTGATTGATAGCGAATGGCGCAGTATTTTGCCTGATCATGACATCATCCGAGGAGCCCTTGTCATACTAAGCGCCTTGATTGTGAGCAGTGTGGTTGAGATTCCTTTCGATTATTACAAGGCTTTTGTTGTTGACCAGAAATTCGGGTTCAACAAAATGACACCTGCCATGTTTTTCAGTGACATGATCAAGCACGCCGTTGTAGGCTTGGCTATGGGAGCACCTATCCTGTTTGCCGCCCTTTGGCTGATGCAAGGTGCTGGCGATTACTGGTGGCTGTATCTTTGGATAGTCTGGAGTGTGTTCAACCTGCTGATGCTGGCGATTTACCCTACTTTCATTGCTCCGATGTTCAACAAGTTTTCCCCCCTGGCTGACAATTCCTTAAAAACTCGCATCGAACAGTTACTGACTAAATGTGGCTTCAAATCCCAAGGGCTATTTGTCATGGATGGTTCAATCCGCAGCAGCCATGGCAACGCCTATTTCACAGGCTTTGGTGCAAGCAAACGTGTCGTATTCTTCGATACCCTGCTGGAGCGTCTGGATGAAGACGAAATCGAAGCTGTACTTGCCCACGAACTTGGACACTTCAAGCACAAACATGTGGTCAAGCGCATTGCGCTCATGTTCTTCATCAGCTTCATTGGCTTAGCTTTGCTTGGCTGGTTAAAGCAACAGGAATGGTTCTACAGCGGCTTGGGCGTGACTGAAGCCAGCGACTATATAGCGCTGATGCTGTTCCTCTTGGTAAGTCCGGTATTTCTGTTTATATTGCGACCACTGATGGCGAGTTATTCACGCAAGAATGAATTTGAAGCCGACGAGTACGCAGCCAAGAATTCAAACGCCAATTATCTGGTCAAGGCACTCGTCAAACTATACCGCGACAATGCCTCAACATTGACGCCAGACCCGATACACTCGGCATTT
>CAYXMC010000259.1:0-2794 GCA_964466095.1 uncultured Methylophilaceae bacterium
TATCTGCCCAGACTTCCTGCACCAGCTGTTCCATATCTATGCGCTCGAGCTCCATGGACTTGCGCCCAGAGCGCGCAAAATCCAGCAGGTCGTCTATCAGCTTGCCCATGCGACGGCTGTTCTGGCGCACCACTCCAAGCAGCCGCAGGCCTTCGCTATCTAGTGTGCTAGCGTAATCTTCTTCAAAAATACGTGAATAGCCGTCAATTGCACGTAGTGGCGAGCGTAAGTCGTGGGAAACGGAGTAGCTGAAACTTTCCAGCTCCCGGTTAGTGACCTCTAGCTGGGAGGCTACTTTTTCTGCATGCAGCTGAGCCTTGATCCGGGTTTTCATTTCGCGCCGCAATACACCGAATGAGATAAAAATAAACGTCAGTGCAAACAAGTTGGCGAAAATTATCCAGCGCTTGGTGGATTTGGCATTTTCTTCAGCAGTTTTTGCACGCTGATCAAGCAGAGAAATCTCTGTTTCAGAGATTTTTATTGTGTTGGCACGAATTTCATCCATGGTTTTTTTGCCTGTGGTCAGGATATCTAGCACTTCCTGATTTACCCCTTGATTGAGTTTCCCCTGCATTGCAATCCCTTGTTGCAACAACTCAAGCTTTTGGTAAACCATGTTTCTGAAATTGAGGATGGTGTCATGCTGTTGCTGATTATCTTCAGTGAGTCTAAGCAAAGTTTGCAGTTGTTGTGGTAGCTCAGATACTGCATTGCGATAGGGTGCAAGAAAGGTTTCGTCATTCGTCAGCAGATATCCACGCTGGCCGGTTTCAGCATCCTTGAGGATGGACATGACCTTGTCGATCTGCAGCAGGACAGTATAGGTGTGGTCAACCCAGCGAGAGTTGCTAATGAATTGATCTGTGCGGAAGTAGGTGAGGATGGTAATGACGAGCAGCAGGCAAGTGGCGACACTGAGGCCAACCGTGATGATCAGGTCCTTGCGTAGCTTTACCATTCCTACCCCCGCTGTGATTTCACACAAAAAAAGGAGACTCCGAGCTTATCTTGCAGATGAGCTCGGAGAGGTAATCTCGGACAATTTCTAGGCAAATTGTTTACAACTGAAATTGATATTACTCTGATTTTTGAATATGTGGATAATGATTTTCATTAATATTGGAATATTAATCAATCGCTTATCATTGTGACAAAAGTGTTGCAAATTACCTGATGGCAGGATGGAATAGCGACCCAAATGATCGCTAGCTGGTAATTTGGCTAATCAGCTACTGCAACCTGATTGCGGCCAGCAGCTTTGGCTGCATACAAAGCCTCATCAGCATGACGGAACAACTTTTCCAGATTGTTGGATTTAAGTGATGAGTGAGCAACGCCTATAGAGATGGTCATCTTGAGTTGTTGCTGATCTTCAAGTAGTAATTGATGGTTTGAAATCGAGCTGCATAACCGGTTGGCAATCATGAGACTGTTTTCCAGACTGGTTTCCGGTAACAGGATCGCAAATTCTTCCCCTCCCCAGCGACCCACCACATCCAGTGTGCGCAGTTCTTGTTTGAGTGCATTCACCAGCTCAACCAGTACCTGATCACCTGCCAGATGGCCGTAGGTGTCATTGATATTCTTGAAGTAATCTATATCCAGCATGAGCAGGCTGAGTGGCCGGTCATAGCGAATTGCGCGGTCTATCTCACAACGGGCGAGCTCGAAGAAATGGCGACGGTTGAATGCTCCAGTCAGGAAATCGGTGTTGGCCTTGGCTTCCAGTTCATCGAGCAGTTTCTTCGATTCTGTGTAATCGGAAAACGAGATCATGGCAGCATAAGGTTTGTCTTCGCCGACCCTGACCAGTGGGATGGCGTTCACAGACAGCCATTTGACCGGATGGTCGTTCACACAAACCCCAAGCACGCTATTCACCAAGGGTTTGCCGGTAACTAGCGAAACATGGTGCGGACTTTCAGCATAAGGCATGACACTGCCATTTTGCCGTACCAATCGCCATTGCTGGCTGGTAACTTCCTTGTTGAGCATTTCTGCCCGAGAAATGCCGAGGATGTGCTCAGCACTCTGGTTGCAAGCCAGCACCACGCGGTTATCACCTATCAGCAGTACACCTTCGCGTAGTGAAGCCAACAGGGACTCATGCATCGCCAGAGAATCCTGTAATCTAGCCTGCATAACTTTGCGCTCAGTAATATCCTGCAGGATACCACTCCACAAGACACTGCCATCCATTTGCATGCGTGGCATAGCGCTGATGCTGAACCAGCTTTCATTCCCGTTCACCAATTCTGCACGGCGACCTTCCCAATAGCGGTATTCGAGATTGAGGGATGTACGGGCAATCACTTCAAGATAGTTGTCCCTGTCATCGGGGTGGATGAAATCAATACCGTCAAAATCCTGATTGATGGTTTCAGAACGAGGCTTGCCAAAGAATTCTGCACCTTTGCGTGAAAGGAAAGTAAAGCGACCTTTGCCTTGTGGGTGCCACAGATATTGATAGACCACCCCAGGCACATTGTCTGACATGTCCTGAAAACGTTGCTCGCTCAATCGCAGCGCTTCAACAGCTTGTTTGCGCTCAGTAATATCCTTGATCTGGCTGATGAAGAAAGCAGGGGTACCACTATCATTGCGTACCAGAGAAACCGAGAGTAACACCCAGACTACACCACCGTTTTTGTGGAAATAGCGCTTTTCCATTTTGTAGGTTTCTATCTCGCCAGCCAGCAGGCTATGCACATATGCAAGGTCTTCTTCCAGATCTTCCGGGTGGGTAATGCTCTGGAAATCCATTGCCAGCAGCTCTTGCTCGCTATAACCA
>CAYXMC010000260.1:0-2785 GCA_964466095.1 uncultured Methylophilaceae bacterium
TGCCTGCCAGCGCGTAATAGACTTTTTCCTGCGCTTCAAATGCAATTACTCTTCCCCAGCCATGCATCAGCTTAGCCCACTCTATGGTATGTACACCGATATTTGCGCCACAGTCTAAAGCAAGAACCCCATCCCCAAAGTGCTTCCTGCGCAGATTAATTAATGCAAGGACAAAGTTGATTTCATAGTGATCGAAGCTGGAGGTGTTAAGTATCTGATAACCAACACCGTAGCCTTTATTTTCACCCACCATCCGGTAATCATTGCGATTGACGATGAGGCTGCCATGGTTAGATGAAACCAGCACAAAAGGGATGGGGCGGTTAGTCGCCATAAACAGTCCTTGCAAGTAAAAGACTGTATTTTAGGGTAAAGCGTGGAATTCAGCGACCAGTTCTTGTGCTTCACCATTGGCAATCTTGCGGGAATTCTTGTCATTTCGGAACACAATTGGCTGCGCCTGCAAAACAGGATTCTTTGCGTCCTCAATCGCTTTCTCAATGAGATGATGGTTAGGTGAAAGACTGCATACAGGGTCTGCACTTTCTGCATCACCAGAAAGCAGGAAAGCCTGACAACGGCAACCACCCAGATCTTTCTCTTTTTCTGAGCAGGAGCGGCAAGGCTCCTTCATCCAGTCATCACCGCGGTATTTATTGAAAGCCGGAGATTCTTTCCAAGCCCATTCAAGGCCATGTTCACGTACATTAGGGAATGTCATGCCCGGCAATACACGTGCGGAGTGGCAAGGCAATACATCACCGTTAGCCGTAACAATCATGAACACTTCACCCCAGCCGTTCATACACTTCTTTGGACGATCAGCAAAGTAGTCAGGCACCACAAAGAATACTTTCATCTTGTTGCCAACCCGCGCGCGGAATTCGTTCGTCACCTTTTCCGCATGATCTATCTGCTCCTTGGTTGGCATTAGTTGGCTGCGGTTAATCAGTGACCAACCGTAATACTGGGTATTCGCCAATTCAACAAAATCAGCACCTAGAGCTTCCGCCATTTCCAGGATTTCCTTGATATGACCAATGTTATAGCGGTGAATCACCACATTCAGCACCATAGGATAACCATGGCCCTTGATCATGGCAGCAACCTTTTTCTTCAGCTCAAAGGTCTTGGTATTGGTGATGAAGTTGTTAATCTCTTCCGTGATGTCATGCATGGACAGCTGGATATGGTCGAGACCACCTTCCTTGAAAGCCTGAATACGCTTCTCTGTAAGACCAACACCGGAGGTAATCAGGTTACTGTAGTAACCCAGCTTGCGCGCTTCGATGACGATATCTTCGATATCATCACGCAACAATGGCTCACCGCCTGAGATGCCCAACTGTAAAGCACCCATCTTGCGTGCATCTCGTAGCGCCTGAATCCATTGTTCAGTGCTAAGCTCATTCTGGGTGTGCTTATCGTAATCGGTAGGGTTGTAGCAAAAGGCACAGTGCAGCGGACAGCGATAGGTGACTTCTGCAAGCAGCCAAAGTGGCTGTGTACTGGTTTTTGATGCGGCTACGCCGTTGTTTTGTTGTGCCATTCTGCGTCTCTCCTATACAGCCTTGACCAGCCATGCCTTGTCTATTGCAAGTTGCAGCATGGCCAAGACGTCGCCTTCCAGATCTTGTACGTCTGGAAAACTTTGTTTTAACTCCCCTACCACATCAGCGACGGTCTTTTTACCATCAACGCGCTTGATGACTTCACCTGCACCGCCATTTAACTTGATCATCCCTTCCGGGAAAAGAAGCACATAACACTGCTGCGCTTCTTCCCACTGGAAGCGGTAATGAGGTGCAAGACGGAAAATATCCGTTTCTAATATCGCTGTTTTTTCCATGTATTACCTGAATTTGATGACTGGTTGTCGTGTGTATTCTCGACCTTCAACGGTCACATTAGTGCTGGCCAGCATGATTGCATCAGCGATCACCCACAATACATCCAGCTTGAACTGCAGAATATCCAGTGCACGCAGTTGCATTTCGCGGCTGACACTGAAGTAATCCAAAGTGATATCAAGGCCCTGCTCCACATCACGTCGGGCTTCGGTCAAACGCTTCTTAAAGTAAATAAAGCCTTCTTCCTTAACCCATGGATAAACGGTTGGCCATGAACTGATACGTTGCTGATGAATATGTGGAGCAAAAAGCTCTGTCAGGCTGGAGCAAACGCTTTCTTGCCATGGTCGCTGACGGGCGAAGTTCACATAGGCATCTACGGCAAACCTCACGCCGGGGGAGACCAGTTCCAGCGATGTCACCTGCTCACGTGTCAAACCAACCGCCTCGCCGAGCTTGACCCAAGCCTCGATACCGCCTTCCACACCATCATAACCGTCATGATCTGTGATTCTATGTATCCAGCCCTTACGAACCTCTTTATCAGGGCAGTTAGACATGATTGCTGCGTCTTTTTGCGGAATCATGATCTGGTAGTAGTAGCGGTTTGCTACCCAGCACTGCAGTTGCTCTTTGCTGAGCTTACCTTCATACATCAGCACATGTATTGGGTGATAAATGTGGTAGCCCTGACCTTTCTCACGAAGCTTTGCTTCAAATTCTTCGCGTGTCCATGGCAGGTTGTTATTGATTGCGTTCATCTCTCTCTCCTAAAGAATTATATCCATACCGTCATAAGCGACTTCTATCCCGTGACGGGTCAGCTCAGCTCGCTCGGCGGAATCTTCTCTTAGTATCGGGTTGGTGTTATTGATATGTATCAACACTTTGCGTGCCTTTGGATAGGCTGACAACTCCTCCATCATGCCACCTTC
>CAYXMC010000261.1:0-2759 GCA_964466095.1 uncultured Methylophilaceae bacterium
AGCCACTTAAGCATTCCAGATTAGGAGTTGAACGGGTGTCGGGTTGTATGCATTACATGGATTGTTTAGCTGAGGACAGTTCGAGATCAGCACCACCACATCCATCTCCGCACGCATCTCCACATACTTTCCGGCCCCGGAAATACCATCATCGAACTTGAGATGGCCATCCGGCGTCACCGGCACATTCATAAAAAAATTGATATTGGCCGTGATGTCACGCTTGCTCATATGGCGGTGGGTGGCACAACCACAGGTATTAAGCGCATGCATGAAGCTATCGCGGCAGCTGTGCATGGGACGCTTTTCCAGCGCATAGCGAACGGTGTTACTCTCGGCAGCACAGGCACCACCAAGCGTGTCGTGACGGCCACAGGTATCGGCCACGATGGTGAGCATCGGGTTGCCTTCGTTTGAATAGAGCACCGAGCCGGTGGTCAGGTACAACTGGCCCTGGCGAGCAATCGTGTCAGTCGCGCTATAACGCTCTTCAGGATCATCAGCACTGTAGAAAAGGGTATCTACCGCCTGATTCCCTTCCAGATCGAGGATGCGAAATATCTGTCCTTTTTTGACTTCTGCCATCCAAGGGTCACCTGCATTGCAGACCTGGCTCAACACTGCATTCTTCGGGTCCAGCTTGCTTTCTACAATCATGCTCATAGGTAGTACCTCTCGGTGTTGATGAAGCCCCGGCCATTCTGCTGGCAGCTATTGCGGCAGACATCATCAGCCTCTGCCATTCCGGCATGCCAAGCCGTGAGCTTGACTGCCGCAGGGCGGTAGGTGGACTTGCTATCCAGTGTGTGCGGCGCTGCCGATAACACCAGCAGCACATTCATGTCAAAGCGCACATCGACATGGCTACCAGCCTTGCTATGGTCTGCCACAAAGTTCAGCTTGCCTTCATCATCCGGCACTACCTTGCTGAAGAAATTGACATTCGCAACCAAGTCGCGCTTGCCCATACCGTATTTCGCCAGCTCGACCAGTAAACCATCCTTGCCATTTCGATACATCTCGTTGCGATGGGTCTGGAAAGTCGCTTTGCCATATTTGGCTTCCACCATGGCGGCATCTGTCACACCGCAGATGGTGTCATGCCAGCCCACGCTATCACCGATAATGGAGCACATGACGCGCCCCATATCCGAGTAGCAGACATGTCCAGTGGTCAAAAAGGCTGTGTGTTGCGCTTTCAGCGTATCCGGCATGTTGTAGCGTTCCAGCTTGTCTTCCGGGTTATAGAACAGCGCCGATAGATTGGCACCGCCTTCCAGATCGGTGATACGCAGCGCTGTACCACGCCGTATCAGCCCCGACCAGTGTGTGCCTCCGGGGATGACCTCCTCCCAGAGGATTTTTTCGTTATCGAATTTAGTCATTTTTATCTCTTAAAAAAACTTCAGATATTTTTTATATTCCCAATCCGAAACATGATTGTGGTAATCAATCCACTCATTACGTTTGAACTCTACGTAAGAATTGAACATCTCCTCGCCAAACACCTGCTTCGATAAGGGGTCGGCTGCAAATGCCTCGATCGCATCTCCCAACGTGCGTGGCAAGTGCTTCACATTCATGGCGTCCAGTTCTTCCTGCGTATGCTTGTACATGTTCTCGGCGTGCGGCATGCCTGGGTCCAGCTTGTCGCGTATACCTTCCAGCCCGGCGGCAAACATCATGGCGGCGCCCAAGTAAAGATTGCAGGACATATCCGCTGCGCGACACTCGACACGACCACCCGCGAGCGGGATGCGCAGCATGTTGGTGCGGTTGTTATTGCCATAGCAGACGAACACTGGCGCCCAGGTAAAGCCTGACATACCGCCTTTGGAGATGAGGCGCTTATAGCTGTTAACAGTGGGAGCGATCACCGCGCAGATCGCCGGTGCATGTTTGAGGATGCCGGCGATGAACTGATAACCCAGCTCGGAAAGGCCACAGCCCTTAGGGTCATTTTCTGTCTCAAACAAGTTCTTGCCAGTGCTGATATCCGCCAGCGACATGTTGTAGTGGGCACCGCTACCAGTGCGATTACGGAAGGGTTTAGGCATGAAAGTGGCAAAGAAACCGTGCGGCTTGACGATCTCGTTCACCATGAGGCGGAAGAAGGTGAAACGGTCGGCCATCTTCAACGCATCGCTATAGGCAAAATCTGTCTCAAACTGACCGTTTGCATCTTCGTGGTCAAACGAATAAACATCCCAACCCAGGCCGTTCATGGCTTCTACAATCTCGTCCATGAACTTGTAGTTATCGAGAAAACCGCGCACGTCATAACAGGGCTTGTCCAGCGTATCGGCATCACTGGTCGGCACCGGCTTGCCATCGGCATCTTCTTTCAGCACGAAGAACTCGGTCTCGATACCCAGATTGCAGATATAGCCCATATCCGCTGCCTGCTTGAGCACACGCTTGAGAATATTGCGTGAGCAAGCCTCAAATGGCCCGGCTGTCATATGCAAATCACTGGCGAACCAGGCGATCTCCTTGTTCCAAGGCAGCACGGTAGCCGTACTTAAGTCTGGTCTGGCTGAGACTTCTTCGTCGTTGATTTCTTGCGGCACGCCATCCAGCGCGGCACCGGTGAAGAGCTCAGAACCAGCGACCATGTGCTCGAAATGCGACATGGGCACCACCTTGCTCTTGGAGATGCCATGCATATCTGAAAATGTAGCCAATGCATATTTAACGCCTTGGCTAATAAGGGATGATTTAACGGCTTCTACTTCTTTGCTACTAGTTGCGCTCATTGC
>CAYXMC010000262.1:0-1120 GCA_964466095.1 uncultured Methylophilaceae bacterium
GCCAGCACTAAAGTCTGTCAGAAAGGTTGCGTCATCAACAGGCTGTATTGACGAGATACTGGAAAAGCCTCTATCCGAAGAGCTTATGTGCCTAGCGGTCAAAGACCTGCTGAAAAACAAGCTGCTAAAAAAAGAATTGGAAAGCCGCACTGAGAAACTGGAAATGATGCTGCCAGAGGCTGTACTCAATGTAGTCAACCATGCATCAGCAAATGAAGCTGAAATGTTTGAGGCCGCTGTTTTGTTCTCAGATATCCGCGGCTCATCCAGACTGATACAGGAAATGCCCGCCAGAGACTTTTTTAAACTGCTGAATGAGTTTCTGAGTGAGCAATCCCGATTGATCAAACAATATGAAGGCTCGGTCATCAAATATACCGGTGATGGCGTGATGGCAATTTTTAGAGGGATGGGTCGCTCTTATCTTGCACTGCGCTGCGGGCTGGAATTAGTGGAAAGCAGCAAGTCCAGCAACCTTGGCTGTGGTGTCGGCATTTCAGAAGGGCTGGTACTGGCTGGCCTGATTGGTGATGCGCATCAATCAGGCCAACGCAGGCAATACGATGTAATAGGCGCAAATGTGCACTTAGCTTCAAGACTCTGCACCATGGCTAACGCAGGGGAAGTTATCGCCACCAAGAGAATCAATCAGGCAGCCAGAGTCAACACCCCAGAACCAAGAGATATAGGCAGCATCAATGTCAGAGGTTTTGATACTGATATTGAATGTATTGCCTTTGACATCAATCACAATACCCGGAGCATTCATCCATGAAAGAACAATTCAAATCATCCCAAATCAGCCGCGTCATTGATCAAGCATTAGTCTATCAGTGCGCCTGCCCCGCTCAGGTATGCAAAAGTATTTTTGAACTGCGCGAGCTTTATGAGTATCAGATGAATTGTGCCAATGACTCCGTCAACGACAAACTGGTGCATGACACCATCGCAGCAGCAGCTGAACAGGCGCACCAACTCATGGAGCAATGCCTCAAGCAGATTCTAGAGATAGAAGGCTGGGATATGCAGAACTTGAACATGCCCGACAATCTCAAGAAAAAACCCGCCAAAAGCATTTAACAGCCTATTCCAGACTTTTTATGAAAGCGTTCTCACTCAT
>CAYXMC010000262.1:1130-2757 GCA_964466095.1 uncultured Methylophilaceae bacterium
GATACAGATTCAGCAAGCCAAAACGCTCACTTATGCGGGCGCCATTCCTTTCGTTGTTTTTGCAGCTACAGCGCTAACCGGTTTTGAAAGACTGCATGCCAGCTATTTCATGCTGGCCTATGGTGCGGTGATTGCATCATTTCTGGCAGGACTACACTGGGGACTCTATTTGCAAAAATCCATGAGCACTGCGCTCAACTTATTCATCAGCAGCAATGTGTTGACTGTATTTTCATGGGCCTCATTACTGATACCCAAGCCTTTGGTGCAGTATTCAATACAAATCCTGTGCTTCTTGCTGCTATTGCTGATTGACCGCAGACTCTACCGTGATGACGTAATTGCAGAATGGTTTTACAAGCTCAGGATAAATGCTACAGCTGTGGTTGTGACGTCACTCGTGCTCATGGCCATCACCGCTTAAAGCCAGCTTGAACCCACTGATATTCCATCAATGATTGAAACAATAGACTAACCATGAGCAAACAAAACCTGCAACCCATGATCGACTGTCTTGCCAAGTGTCCAGAGCAAGTCAGTATGCAAGATGTCGTTCAGAACACCTGCTTTTGCAAACTGCGTCAGGTATGCCCGGATAAAAACCACTCAGAATGCTACAAATCAAGAAACCTGCTGGCAGAGTTTTTTAACCGTAATCAAGGTTAGCATCAATACATCGCCGGAAAGGAGCGCCAATATTGGCTTGCGGGGGATACTTTTTAATACATAGCCTCCAAGTACGTCTCTACTTTGGAGATCGCCAAGCTTCTATAAAAGCTTAGTTTTAAGTGCGTTGACGCATTCAAGGCAGTCATCAAAACTCATATTGAATTCGATTTTCTCTATCGCATTAAATGCCGGCTCCATGATGAATTTTCGCGATTGGCACTGATTAATAAAGGTATCGATATTCTTCGCAAATACATCGGGGTATTTCAGGATTTCTTGGTAGTCATGCTCTATCACCATCGCCAAATCTAAGAGATCACGTGCTGTTGCCCTAGCACCTCGGTGCCATAACTTCTTTGCCACGATTTCAACAGGGGTTTCAAGCAAAACCTTCCTGCCCAGCACTTCATACTCTTCAAAAGGATGCTCAGTCAGCGGCGAGGTAGCAACGAAATCTATCTCGCCTTGCGGCAAAAACAGTTTCACGTATTCAGCACCATCTTGATACTCGGACGTAACATCTTCCTGCCTCCAGTACGCGGATTAACGTAGCCGAGAAACTGTGGATCTGGGACAAATATATCGATATCTTTACTCTTGCGGTGAGCGTAGTGGAACATCAACACAGTACCACCACCAAAACTCCACCGCGGAACTGTGATTCCATCAGACGCTATCGCGTCAAGAAGTGTATAGGCATGTTGCAAAAGTATCTGCCACGGGCCATTCGGAAAGCTCAGCACTGGCTTAGCCAATTGCAGTCCAGAATTTGTTGGGGGATTGGATTTCTGATGCAACATGCGCAAGATTCTTCCAAACCTCTTTAGGATTAATTTGCTTTTCAGCAGTCAGCTGTTTAACCGCACCAGAGACAAGTGAAGTGGGAGCCTCATCAATCAGTTGCACCACCTGCCCTTCAAACCCCGGCTTTATTTTCACTGTAAGCATGAATGCCATC
>CAYXMC010000263.1:0-2755 GCA_964466095.1 uncultured Methylophilaceae bacterium
AACTGCCGCATTCGAAAACATCGGCGGACTGAAACCGCGTGCCCCAGTGAAGAGTGCTGGTGTGGTGGTTGGGCGTGTCGACAAAATTGAGTTCGACCCCAGCAGCTATGAAGCCAAGGTGACCATCAAGGTAGACAAGCGTTATCCTTTCCCCAAGGATACTTTTGCCAATATCTATACTGCAGGTTTGCTTGGCGAACAATATATTGGTCTTGAAGCTGGTGGCGATGAAGAAGCGCTGAAAAATGGCGACAAAATTACTCATACGCAAGACGCTGTCGTGCTAGAAAAGATGATTAGCCAGTTCCTCTATAACAAGGCTTCTGAATCTAACGATAAAAAATAGGTAAACAAATGAACAAATTTTTAAAAGTAATTGCCGGTATTGTTCTGCTAGGTTTTGCAAACGTTATCTTGGCAGATGTTGGCCCTGATGAATTGGTCAAGAGTACTGCTGAAGAAGTGCTAGCTGTTGTTAAGAAAGATAAGGACATTCAGGCGGGTGACCAGAAGAAGATTTTTGCCTTGGCAGAAGAAAAGATTTTGCCTAACTTCAACTTTGAGCGTGTTTCACGCATGGTTTTGGGAAAAAGCTGGAATAAAGCTAGCAAAGAGCAGCAGGATGCGTTTCAAAAGGAGTTTCGTACACTGATGTTGCGTACTTATGCGACAGCTTTATCTAAATATCGCAATCAAGTCATTGAATACAAACCTCTGCGTGCACAGCCGGAAGATAAGGAAGTGACAGTCAAAACCCAGATACTGCAACCAGGTGGTCAGCCGATCGGAGTGGATTACACGCTTGAACGTAATGGTGATGGCTGGAAGGTATTTGATATTGTGATTGAAGGTGTCAGCTTGGTTACCAATTATCGTGGTCAGTTTAACAACGAGATTCGTCAGTCCGGTATTGATGGACTGATCCAGAAGCTTGCTGACAAAAACAAGGAAACTGCCAAGTAATTTGGCAAGAGGATATCTGTGGCACAAATCAGGCAAGAAGATAATCGCTGGCTGGTCTCTGGCGCCATGACTATGGCACAGATGAACAGCTTGCTGGCTGAAAGCGCTGCTTTTTTGACAAGCCGTGAAACTGTGATTGATCTGGCTGAAGTGTCTGAAGTCGATACTTCAGCGATCAGCCTGTTGTTCGAGTGGTTGCGTCGTGCACATTCTCACAAATGCAAGCTGGTGTTTTCAAGCTTACCTCAGAACCTTATCAGTCTGGCCACTATGTATGGTGTGCTGGAACTGATACCGCAATCCTCTCATTGATTTTTTGGGGATTAGCTCCTCACACTATGGTATGACTCCCGCGATTCAAATCGAGCAGGTTCACAAGTATTTTGGCACTCTACATGCGCTGAGAGGGGTGGACCTGACTATACAACAGGGGGAATTCTTTGCATTGCTGGGCCCGAATGGGGCTGGCAAGTCAACCTTGATTAACTTGTTGGCAGGCTTGTTGCGCCCCAGTGCCGGTAAGCTTTCAATCATGGGTCATGATGTTGGCCATGATTATCGTGCTGCACGCATGGCCCTTGGTGTAGTGCCGCAAGAGTTGGTGTTTGACCCCTTTTTCAATGTGCGGGAGATGTTACGTTTTCAGGCAGGCTATTTTGGTCGTGGCAAAGAAAACGATGCCTGGGTAGATGAAATCATCGAATCACTCGGGTTGACAGATAAGGCACACACCAATATGCGCCGCTTATCCGGAGGGATGAAACGTCGTGCATTGATTGCTCAGGCACTGGCACATAAGCCCCCAGTCATCGTGCTGGATGAGCCTACAGCGGGTGTGGATGTGGAGTTGCGCCAAATGATGTGGGAGTTCATCAAGAAGCTCAATCGTCAGGGTCATACCATCATACTCACAACGCATTATCTGGAAGAGGCAGAGACCTTATGTTCTCGTGTTGCCCTGATGAAGCAAGGCCAGATTGTCGCGCTAGATAGCACAAGCAATCTGCTCAAAAGCATTCCTGGCAAAAACTTGCGATTAAAACTGAGGGCAGCTTTGCCTGACAGTTTGCAAGCCATGTTGCGCAATCAGGACGGTAATGAATACATGTTGTCGTTATCGGAGGTGACGCAAGTGGAAAAGGTGCTGGCTGAACTGAGAGTGGCAAATGTGGCTGTTGAAGAAATGCAATTGATAGAAGCTGACCTTGAAGATGTGTTTGTGAGCATGGTGGGACGATCATGAGCCAATGGCGTGGACCTTGGACACTATTCAAGAAGGAGTTGCTGCGCTTCTGGCGGGTAAGCTTTCAAACGGTTGCTGCTCCTGTGATGACGGCGTTGCTCTACTTGCTGATCTTTTCTCACGTGCTGGAAGGCAGAGTTCAAGTACATGGCATTAATTACACGGCATTCCTGATTCCCGGTCTGATCATGATGTCAGTGCTGCAAAACGCGTTTGCAAATAGCTCGTCAAGCCTTATCCAATCAAAGGTGATGGGTAATCTGGTGTTTATCCTGTTGACGCCACTATCTTACCTGGAGTTTTTCCTGGCTTTTCTGTCAGCGGCAGTTATTCGGGGCATGGTCGTAGGGCTTTGCATTTATCTGGTAGCGATTATTTTTATCGATCTACCAATTGCTCATTTGTGGATAGTGCTTGGTTTTGCCCTGCTGGGTAGTGCTTTGCTTGGTACGTTTGGCATCATCGCCGGAATTTGGGCGGATAAGTTTGACCAGATGGCGGCATTCCAGAATTTCATCATCATGCCGCTCACGTTTCTGTCGGGTGTGT
>CAYXMC010000264.1:0-568 GCA_964466095.1 uncultured Methylophilaceae bacterium
CGCCTCACCAGCCTGCTCTGGGGGCCAATAATGGCGCGGCTTCTGGGGAGTGAGTTAATTTCCGCGTGGGCAAAGCCTTGACTGGTTTTGCTTACCCCACTAGGCTGAACGCCATAAATTAAATGTATTACTTTGAAAGTTTTGGACAATGAAAAAAATCATAAAAAAGATCCCTCTTATCAATCGGCTAGCACACTGCTTGGCTAAAGCTCTCTATCGCCACAAGCAGATCGACAAGCTCAAAAAAATCAGGGGTTCAAGTTCAGTACGTCTAGTAATTGGTGCGTCATCAGTTTATGAGCGTGGGTGGATACAGATGTGGAAAACTTGAATTTGCTGAATCCTGACCACTGGCAGAAGTACTTTGATAAAAACTCGATTGATGCCATTCTTGCAGAACACGTATGGGAGCATTTAACCCTAGAACAAGGTATGGAAGCTGCGAAGCGGTGCTTCGAATACCTTAAACCCGGTGGATACATGCGAGTTGCAGTCCCGGATGGGGCCAGTCCGGTTAAGGATTACATTGATCAGGTCAAGCCGGGGGGAACTGGCCCCGGTGCTGACG